>JACNJI010000235.1 GCA_014382645.1 Verrucomicrobiota bacterium
ACCCCGGTTACGGGCGAAGCTCAGGAAAGCCCACCGAAACAGGGTGTCACCAAGCGGCCGATGCCGCCTACGCCTATCTCGTAGACCAAGCGGAGGTGAAACCCGAACATATTGTCGTCATGGGACGATCCCTTGGAGGCGGGCCTTCCTGCGAACTCGCCGCTAACAAAAAAGTAGGGGGCCTCGTGTTGGAAACTCCCTTCCTGACCGCCTTCCGCGTCATGACGGAGATTCCCCTATTGCCTTGGGACAAGTTTCGCAACATCTCCAATGCGAGTAAAGTGTCCTGCCCCTCACTCGTCATCCATGGCGATATGGACCAAGTGGTATCCTTTCGACATGGCGAAAAACTGTTCAAGGCCTTGCCCGAGCCCAAGTCTTTCCTCAAAGTTTCTGGTGCCGAGCACAACAACGTGGCGGCTGTCGGGGGCGATGAGTATTGGGAAAGTATACGGACTTTTTGCAAATCGCTGAGAAAAGGAAGATAAACCGTGAAGACTGTTCTCATCATTCTCACCGACGGCTTCGAGGAAATCGAGGGCGTAGCTCCCATCGACCTGCTCCGCCGCGCAGGCGCTCAAGTCACTCTCGCCTCGTGTACGGATTCCCTCGAGGTCACGGGCAAATGCGCCGTCGTCATAAAAGCCGAGGTCTTCCTCGACGACTGCCTCGACAACGACTTCGACCTCCTTGTCCTGCCCGGCGGTCCCGGCACCTTCGACCTGCGCAAGGACGAGCGCGTGCTCGAACTCGTGCAATCCCGCCACGCCAAAGGACTCCCCCAAGCAGCCATTTGCGCCGCCCCGCTCATCCTTCTCGACGCCGGCATCCTAAACGGCAAGACCTACACTGCACACTTCACCTGCTCCGAGGAGCTCCCAGAGCTGCGTGAGGATCTCGCAGTCGTGGAGGATGAAGAAATCATAACTTCCCGTGGAGCCGGTACCGCCGTCGCCTTCGGCCTTCGCCTCGTCGCCCTTCTCTTCGGTGAGGAAAAAGCCAACGAGATCGCCGCAAGCATCCACGCCTGAAACCTGTTAAAACTTACATGAAAGCATTCCGAAGACACGCCAAGGAACCTCGAGCCGCCCGCTTGGAGGAAGTGAACGTTCCCGAACCGGGAGACAACGAAGTCCTGCTTCGCGTATCCAATTGCGGAATCTGCGGTTCCGACCTTCACGCTTGGCTTAACCATCCGGGGTACGAGTTCGTCCTAGAAAAAGTCACCTTCGGTCACGAGCTTTCGGGAATCGTAGAAAAAGTCGGCCCGAGCGTATCCGAATGGAAGGAAGGCGACCGCACCGTCATGATCGCCCTGCAGACGCACCATGACGACAACGATCGCTACTGCCGTCAAGGTCTGCCCCAGCTTTCCGCCCGGCGTCGTGTCCAAGGTCTCCACCTCGACGGCGGCATGGCCGAGCGCGTGGCGGTGCACGAGGAGTTCCTAATCCCCGTGCCCGATGGTCTCGACATGTGCTTGGCCGCACTCACCGAACCTCTCTCCGTCGCCGAACATTGCGTGGGCAACCGCTCGAGCATCGGCAAGGGTGCTAAGGTAATCGTCACCGGCCCTGGAATCATCGGCACCTTCTGTGCCATCTCCGCCCGACATCGGGGGGCCGAAGTCGTAATAGCAGGCACCGAGCGCGACGAGAAAGCCCGCCTCTCCGCCTTGCGTTCGATCGGTTTCCCTACCCTCACCGTTGGTCCCGACCTGCCGCCGCTCCACGAGCAGGTAAAGGATCACTTCGGCGAGGAAGCAGATGCCCACATCGAGGCTTCGGGAGCATCACCCGTACTCGCCGAAGCGTGGCAAAGCCTGAAGATGAACGGGGTCGTCTCGGTCGTCGCCCTCTACGGGTCGAAGGTCGACTTCGACGTCACCCAATTCGTCCGACGCCAAATCGACGTTCGGGTAAGCTATGGCTCCTCCAAGCCCGACTACCTAAGTGCCCTCGATCTACTCCAACAAGGCGCCGTGGATTCGGACACCCTAGTCAGCTTATATCCCTTGGCGGAAGCCGAACAAGGATTTCTCGACGGCGAAGCCCAAGAAGTCCTCAAGCCCATGCTTGTCTGCAATTGACCAGCCGAGACATATCAATCGGGCGCTCTCTTCTTGAGCCTGCCGATCTGGGTTCGAATCATATTTCGGACGAGATTCACCTCCAAAGTCGACAACCCCGCCTCCTTCGGGTTCACCCCGAACGCGGGTAGCCATTTCTCTCCCACAGAAGCAAAGCCGAATTTCTCCGACAATTGCCGCTCGATATCGAGCATATGGGCGGCCCCGTAAAACACCACGACGTCCCCATACCCCTCCTTGTCCTTTAGGATCTTCTCGAGATCTTTGATCACTATGGCGTTACGCTTCTCCAGCGCAATGCGCATAAATTTCTCCATGCCCGGACCCGCGGCTTTTGCGAGCGTGGAAACATCTCCCCCGAGGGAGCCGAGGGTTTCCACCATCGCGAGCTTCATCAACCCCCGGAACTTGGGGCTTTTACCAAAGATATTGAGGGCGCCGCTGACGAAGGAAAACACAATGGAGTCACCCGAAAGCGCCCGCATCATCTCTTGTGCGGCAAGGTCGTCCTTGCCCTTCCGCGCAACTTTGCCCGGCTTGCCCGAAACAACCTCTCCGTCAGCGTTATTCCCAAGCTTACTCTTGTTCCCACTCAAACTGTCCGTAAAAGCTCGAAGGGACATGTCACTGTTTCGGAAGTGCGGACGATCGTATCGAATCGCCCTCAACTGGAAGACGAGCCCCATCGAATTAGCCAACGAATCCTGCAGCTCCCCTACCCCGGCAGTTTTTCCGGGTTTCGCCTTGGGCGGGCCGTCTCCCCAACCCACGCCCTCGAATAAAACCAGATCCGCGGCATCCAGACGCTGCTGCACACTCTTGTAGAAGGACAAGTCCCCGATGTGGGAAACGCCAATCATTTTCACCTTCAACTTCTTTGGCTCGGGGTAAGCGAAGGTACCCTACTCTTGTTCCATACGCCGACTGCCATCC
>JACNJI010000394.1 GCA_014382645.1 Verrucomicrobiota bacterium
GTCCCTCAGCTTGGCGCTTTCCACCAAAGAGCAGCATAATATCACATTACTTTTCACAGATGACAACGCATCGCAGCCACTAAGCGACTACGGGCATGGACTAAACAAGAAGCCGACTCTGAACCGCATCACAAAGGAGGGCATGCTCTTCCGGCGTTGTCTCGTGACTAATTCGATATGCGCGCCGTCTCGGGCCGTAATCCTGACGGGAAAATACTCGCACCTGAACGGGCAACGCACCAACAAGGACGTCTTCGACGGTTCACAGCAAACCGTCCCCAAGCTCCTGCAAAAGGCGGGTTACCAAACGGCCATCGTGGGAAAGTGGCACCTGAAGTCGCCCCCCACGGGCTTCGACCACCATGAGGTGCTCGTAGGACAAGGTAGTTACTACAACCCGATACTAATAACCAATGGCGAACGGGTGAAGCACGAGGGATACACCACGGACCTGATAACCGATCGAGCGTTCGATTGGCTGGGCAAGCGAGACAAGAAAAAGCCGTTCTTTCTAATGTGCCAACACAAGGCGCCCCACGGTCGATGGGAACCGGCTCTCCGGCATTTGGGCATGTTCGACGACATGACGATTCCGGAGCCCCCCACCCTCTTCGACGACTACGCGGGCAGAGGCAAAGCCGCCTCCATGCACAAGATGGGAATAGCCGACCACATGGGAGACGCTCGCCTGATGTTCAAGTACTCGAGTAAGTTCACGCCGGAGCAGTTCAAGGTCTTCGACGGATATTTTCGGCCGCGCAACGAGTCCTTTCTCGCCGCCAAGCTCAAGGGAAAGGAACGCACCCGTTGGCATTACCAACGCTACATCAAGAACTACTTAAGCTGCGTCAAAGCCGTGGATGAAAACGTGGGGCGATTACTCGACTATCTGGACAAGCAAGGATTGGCCGATAACACGGTGGTCATCTACAGTTCGGACCAAGGTTTTTATCTTGGTGAGCACGGCTGGTTCGACAAGCGCTGGATGTTCGACGAGAGCCTGCGAACTCCCTTGATAGCCAGATGGCCGGGCGTAACCAAACCTGGAACCGAATCGGCCGACATGGTGTCGAACGTTGATTTCGCGAAGACCTTTCTTGAGATTGCGGGAACCTCCATACCCACCGAGATGCAGGGCCGAAGCCTCGTCCCGATCCTAAAGGGCAAAACACCCGATGACTGGAGAACCTCCCACTACTACCACTACTACGAGGCAGGAGGTCATGGCGTACCCATCCATTACGGAGTGACTACAAAAAACCACAAGTTGATCCGCTATCCCGCGCCCATCGACGAATGGGAACTCTATGACCTGGAGAAAGACTCCCGAGAGTTGAACAGCGTATTCGGCAAACCGGAGTATGCCCAAGCGACCAAGCAACTGGAGAAGGAGCTGCGCAGACTGCGAAAAGAATTGAAGGTCACTGAAGAAAAGTGATCCGCCCCACCCTACCTGCGCTTGCCAAGATCTAAACAATCCGAAACCCTAACAAAATGAAAATCTTAGCCACCCTCATCATCAGCCTTCTCTTCATCATGCTCGCACAAGCCGAGGAGGACAAGACCACGCCTAAAGCTCTAAACGACCGCTTATCCGTAAAAGGATGGAAATCCATGGGCGAAAAGGATTTCGCCCAAGTAAATTGTGACCCGGAGACCTTTCAGTTCAAGAAGGACGGCACCATTCACTGCACGGGAAAGCCAAGCGGTGGTTTGCGCTCGGTAAAGGTCTACAAGAATTTCGAGGTAGCCTTCGAGTGGCGACACCTTAGGCACGCGGGCAATGCAGGGGTGTTCCTGTGGTGTCCCCGCGAAGTGCTCGACAAATTGCCACGCGGTCGATTACCGCAGGGGATAGAAGTGCAGATTCTCGACTTGGGTTATGAGGCGAATCACCTGAAGAACAAGGGCAAGCATTCGGACTGGTTTACCAGCCATGGGGACGTATTCCCCGTGGGCGTTGGTCGAATGAAGGCCTTTACCCCGGAGATCACCTACACGGCGGAGGACGGAACGAAATACAAGGTCGGCAAGCCCACGAGCAGTCGCTGCTTCCCCACCAAGCGCTTAACCAAGGGAGTGGGCGAATGGAACCATTATTACATCGAGGCCAAAAAGGGCGAAGCTCGGCTGTGGGTAAACGGCGAAGAGGTTTCCGGTGGCTACGAGTGCAAACCGAGCGAAGGGCACTTCGTACTCGAATCCGAAGGCGCCCCGATGGATTATCGCGGAATGAGATTGCGTGAACTTCCTTAAATAACCAACCCCCTTCAGAACCATGAAAACGACGAAGTTTCTTCTCCTTACTCTCTTTGCCGGCTCCACCTTGTGGTCCGCACCGAAAAAGCATTGGCCGGCTTGGCGCGGGCCTGATGCATCGGGTTCCTCCGAGGGAGGGTCCTACCCCACCAAGTTGAACGGTACGGAAAATCTGATATGGAAAGTCCCCCTCCCTGGCAAGGGATGCTCCACTCCAGTGGTATGGGGAGAACGAATACTGCTCACCTGCCCCGTCGATGGGGAGGACGCCGTACTGGGTTACGACTGGGAAGGGGAAAAGCTCTGGCAAACCACTCTCGGTAAGGAACGCAAGGGCAAGCACAGAAACGGTTCGGGCAGCAACCCTTCCGTTGTGACGGACGGCGAGAGCATCTTTAGCCTTTTCAAGAGCGGCAACTTCGGAGGTCTCGATTTCAATGGGAAGGTCCGATGGAAAACCAACTTGTCGGGCTACGGCAGCGATTCCCTCTACTGGGACTTCGGGACCTCCCCCATCCTGACCGATAAGCATGTGATCGTAGCCCTAATGAGAGAAAAAAACTCATGGCTCATCGCATTCGAGAAAGCCAGCGGGAAGGTGGCATGGAAAGTCGAGCGCAACTATGAAACTCCGAGAGAAGGCGATCATAGTTACGCCACTCCCATTCTGATTGAGCACGAGGGCAAGGAAGCTATTTTGGTATGGGGAGCAGAACGTCTAACAGCCCACTCCGCAAAGGATGGTTCGATCCTATGGATTTCCTCGGGATTCAATCCCAAGAAGAAAAACAACTGGGTAGTGGTCGGGTCCCACCTCGTAGCAGGCAACGTGGCAATTGTCCCCTACGGTCGAGGTAGCCACCTGGCCGGCATCCGCATGGGCGGCAAGGGAGACGTGACTGAATCCAATCGTCTATGGACACGCTCCGACTCCGGTTCCTTCGTTCCCACTCCAGCCGTTGCCGACGGAAAGGTTTACGTTCTGCGCGATCGGGGTGAAGTCCACTGCATCGACCCAAAGACAGGGAAAAGCCATTGGGAGGATGCCTTTCCAAAATCCAGTTCGAGCTACTACGGGTCTCCCACGATAGCCGGGAACAAACTTTACGCCCCTCGCGAAGACGGTGTCATCCTCGTCGCCGACGTATCGGACGGCTTTCGCTTCCTCGCCGAGAACGACATGGGCGAACGCGTAATCGCTTCTCCCGTCCCCGTGGCCAATCGCCTACTCATCCGTGGCGAAAAACACCTATTCTGCCTCGGGGAATAGCCAAGAGACTACTGAAAGGAAAAGAGTCCGGTTCCGTTCAGTTGAATGTTCCCATTCGGGGTAGCGAAAACAACCGATACGTCTTGAGATCCGCTACCGGAGCCAGTTGGTATGGCCAAACTACCTGTAACGCTGGTTGTAGTTGACCTTACCACCCCCATTAATGCAATTCCCCCGACCTGAACTGAGCTAGGGGCAACACTCGCGGGCGGCAAGGGAGGTTGAGAATTGGCGTCGAGGGTAATAGTGACGGAAACGGTATTTCCGACACTTCCTGCAGAAGGAGAGATTGAAACGATTCCAGTTCCCTGCGCATTGTTTTCACCTCCGGAATTCGTAGTGGATTCCCCAACTCCGGAAACTCCAGATGCAGAGGGGGTCCCCCGATATTTTCTGATCGTATATGGATAGGCGATTTGCATCGTTTTAAATTCCGAAGCGATTGCAGTCATGGCATTAGCATTAAGCGTAGCCTGCATGGCTTCAATGAACTTGACGAAGGTACTGAAGCTGTCCGTTCCCGAAATGGAAACGCCATTGACCATAAAGCCAACCTTGAGAGCTACAATATAGGCGGTATCATCCGTCCATGAAAGGGGTAGAAGATTATGTTTGTTGAGAGTATTGCGGACATCGTATCCGTAATGCGGATTGAGGTAGCGGAGCACTGTACCGTCGGGGTCCGCCTCGATACTCATAACATAGTGATAGATGCCCTCGGGGAACTCCGGAGTTGGCGAAACCAAACCATTACACTCGTCTAGGTCTCCGCTGCCTTCGACGTATGCGGGATTCCCGGCTGAGTCGTTTGCACCCGTGTAACTATTCGCAAGTAGGACTCCGGTCTTATTGTCGACATTTTTCCAACCAACGGGTCCGTAAATAGGCCAACCATCCACCGCAAAGCCGATTAAGGGAGAATGACCATTTGGGACAAGGAGGGCATCGATTTCGTCACATTTGTCTTTCTCCGACTTCCAGACATCCTTGATCAAGCGAAGGCAAGTCGGATACTTGTGATAATGGTATACGCCGTTAATTTGGGGATGCCCGCAACAACCGGAAAAGATTCTACCGTAAGCAGCCGTTTCATTCGGATCCTCGAAGGGGTTATATACAGGTATACCGTTCAGTGCGACACCCACTGTGCCCAGAGAGGTATCGGTAGCGTTTGTATTGTTTACAGGATTGAGCGGAATGCGAAAGATTTCCTCGGCAACTGCAACTTGGTTGGGATTGTTTCCCCCGCTTGCTCCGAGATTATTCTCGCTCAGCTTAAGGCTTTCGAAACCTCCGTTGGCGCCGGTGTTCCAGCCGTTGGTAATGTCGATCCCCATGATAGTTGGGGTGTAGTTTGGCACGCCATTTCCCGTGACGACCATCTGGTCGAGATCCGTATCGTGTTCAACCGATATGGAGCTCGACACGGATTGACCGCCAATAGTCAAAACCTCGGGACTACTTCCCGCCAATTGCCGCAGGTAGTTTGCCGCCACCAAGCGAGCTCGTCGCTCAAAAGCAGTTGATCCTTGAAGAAAGAGCGGATCAGTACTCGCTGAACTTATGCTCTCCTCCCCAACTTGGCGCCAACCGTCGGAAATGGCTGAATCCTTTACGAAATATAAAATTCCGGATTCTCGACTCATGGTAAACTTACCAATGACGACGTCTGGAAACTTACTGGCCAAAGACACCAACGGGGTCCAAGTCTTGGTCTCGTAATCGTAAAAGGACAGATTTCCAGAATCACTCCCGAAATAGAGCCATGAGGAAAGGTCGTTAAAATAGATCCAAGGATAGTAAGCTTCCTTGACCCACAACCAATTCCAATTTGGATGGTAGAGCCAAGTGGCATCCGTGCCCGCATCGACCGGGTAGAGCCAGCCTAAGGATTCGTGATGAATCCAGTTCGTACTCGAGTCATAAAAGCTCCCGAACCAAGAACTTTGCTTCCAACCGGAAACCGAGTCGGAAGTACCGTATCGGATATAGTTCCCATCCACAGCGCGAACCACATGGTTAAGACCTGAAAGGAAAATGACGCCGAAGAGAAAACTTTTGAATTTGATCATTCGCAAACTTCAGCACGAGCCATGCCAATGACAGCAATGCCACAAGAATCCCGTGAACCTCTAAATTTCGAGTATGCTAGGAAATATAAACGGTATAAAAAGACCCTTAGCTCCCGTATCCCTAGATCGTTTGGTTGTAAAACTTAGCGACGATAGTGGAAACCTTCATGAAATAGATTCCGCAATAAGATTTGAATCTAGGCTAGATCCAGACGCTGTAAGGCTAGAATTAAAAATGGGAGGTCTTGACGATTCTTTAATGAAAGTAAGAGAGGGAGGCATTTTTTATGAGTATGTCCCCCTTAAGGGTCAACGATGGACAATTGGGGCAGGATATGGAGACACAACCATAAATGGAGAGGTTACGGAAAAGAGGCATAAAATACACGCCAAAATAGAAACTCGGGATTTATTCTTTCAGTTTGATTATTTAAAATCACATAGAGACAACGGGACGATGAATGAATACCGGGCCACTCTTCATAACAAACTGACAAAAAACATAACTTACGGCCTTGATGCTCTTTATTTTAGCGGCAAAACAGACGTTCATTACTCAGATGATGGAAAATCTGTTGCCGAGGATCTCTTTCTGGGTATGGGTTTGATTTGGCGCTGGTAATTATTTCGCAATTAATTCCAAACGGCAATCATAGGGAAGATTTATATCTCTGTAGACTGTTCCGTTATGGGTTATCGACCCTGGCGTTTCAGAATTTCTGGCAAAGGTTACCTCGAATTCAGATTGGGGAGGAATAACGTCATCCGAATCCCAAATTGCCATGTACCCAGTTGCATCGGTTGCGTCAGATAGATAATATCTGGCCCCGACATATATGTGGTCTGCGTAATTGTGATCGTTTGTTTTCATAGGCCAGCCCCCGAAAGTAGAAAGCCCATATTTAGTTTTCATCAATTGAGCCACAACATTTGTTTGGCCTGAAAATACAGAACCAGAAGGTAAGGCAAGTAACCCCTCCGTATAACTGACATGCGGTCCAAGTGAATTATTGCTGATTGATTCATACATGTGACTTGATCTCCATTCCCCTTGGGGTGATGTTGGAAAATCAAACGGCCTGGGAATCTTGTTCCAGTTGGCTGAATTATTCGGAACGTCTGAATCCAAAAGGATATCCCCGGGGTTTATATTGCCATTTTGGGTAAAACTAAACGGAACGGTCATATAATCTGATTCCGCACCAGGCGTAGCCTTTACAAACCCCCAAGTATACCTTGAGTCAGGAGACCCTCCTGAGGCCGGCTTCAATACCGTACCGTTTTGTTTTATAGTAATGTGCATGAGCTCATTATCCAAATGCCCCCAGTTATTAAGACTAACCAAAGAATGCCTTTTGAACTTCAGCCTGATCTTTATTCCCTTGAATGCTTTATTCTGAAGTTTCGCGGTTAAGGGAGCTTCTTTATGAAAGCCATTAAATTTATATTGAATCGTATTCCATTTTTGAGCGACTAATTGGGAACTCCATGTAGCAGCCGTCATTCCATACCCCGCAAAACCCAAGTCCGTATAATTTGTTGTCGCCGCTTCAGGGTCTGAGCTACTTAACGAGCCCATGGAATTGCCCTGAAAGGAGCCTAATACAATTGTTCCGGAAGGCGCATAGGCGAGAGACACCGCCAGATCCGTAAACGTGATCCAAGAAGTCGAGTTGGCGTCGTAGAACTTGGGCACACCCGACACAGTGCGGAAATAGCGCCAACCCTGAAGGTCATTAAGGTACAACCACGGAAAAAACTCCTTCTTCGTCCACATCCACTTGAGGTCGGGATGGTACAACCAGGTCGCATCCACCCCAGAGTCCACGGGATAAAGCCAGCCCAAGTTTTCATGATAAATCCAGTTCGAACCGGAATCAAAAAAGTTGCCGAGCCATGAACTCTGCTTCCATCCCGAGGAAGCGTCGGTCGAGGCATCCGCTCGGACGTACGCTCCGAGAGCGGAAGAAGAACTTGAGGACGAACTCGGCGAGTAATTTCCATCGGGGAGTTTCGAAATGGGGAACTTGTAGTCGGTTGAAGTCAACAGAGCGACGACTGCCGGATCGGTAGACTCTAGCATGGATCGAGTATAGGGTTTCCACTCGCCCGTAAAATCGTCATGAACACGCCCGGACCAATCCTGTCCACCGAGATAAGTAGTGGTCGCCCAGTAAACGTATTCGGTAATCTGGGTTCCGTAGTCGGCCGTGTCATCGTAATAGGAATACCACGCGTTTAAAGGATACGAAGAAGGGATTGTTTGAAAGTGTCCTCCACGAGCCGTATCCATGGCCAAGGCGATACTGCTTCCTACTTTTTCACCCCATACGGCGGGAAAGGCTTCATCCCAGCCTTTGTCGGTAACCAGATGCAAGACCTCCTCGAGGGTGGCATCTCGGTCACTTCCGTTGCTACCATTCTCGAAAATCTCCATGGCAAAAAGATTTTGGGCTCGAGTAATGGAATTTTCGAATGCCTCGAATGCGCTTTGCTTGCTTTCCTGTTCTTGCTCGGAAGCAAAAAGAACCATTGTAGCTATTTGGGCATTGGAACTTCCTTTCAACGCCGCCAGTACTTCGGACTGGTCAATGTTTCCGTCTTCGTCGTTATCCAAATATTCGGCCAATACGTTTGCCGTATGGAGAGTCTTTGCCTCGGAGACTCCGGAAGTGGCAAGCACGCGAAGACCAAAGACCTCTACGCATTTGTCGAAGACCGTTTTGCTCGCCTGAATATCGGAAGGGAAAGATGCTGAGAGTTGAATGGCAGCAGCAAAGGATTTGAGTAATCCTAGAGCCAACCAGCAGGTTACAAGGAGAAGAGGACGTAATGACATGACATTTAATTGGAGTGAACAGTTGATCAGACGCTTTTCGTGGTTTCAACTTGTAAAAAAGCAAGCAAGGTTTCCACAGCTATGCGGGAGAATTCGGGATCATTGACGGTAGCGGGAATTTCTTGAAGATCTATGTCCTTGCGAAGGTTAGACTTTATGGCAGCGAAGAGGGCTTGATCGGCGGCGGGATCGTGAAAGGGTTGGCCGGGAGCGGAAATGATGCTGATCGCTTTGGTGGGGAGCAGGACCGCTACGGGACCGG
Organism: Verrucomicrobiota bacterium; assembly: GCA_014382645.1. Classification (GTDB taxonomy): domain Bacteria; phylum Verrucomicrobiota; class Verrucomicrobiia; order Opitutales; family Seribacteraceae. The sequence continues at coordinate 8,703 of JACNJI010000394.1, forward strand.
CGGAAAGGTTCGCCTTCTCCGCAAGGATGCGACCGAGATCGGAGCATTCCTCGGGAGTTGTTCGCATGAGAGTGACTTGTGGGTTGTGCTCGTAAAAGAGACGGCCTGAGAATTTTCCCGGGATGGTGTCGCGTGGACCAAAATTCACCATGTCGAGACATCCCGGAGCTATCACGGCAGGCACACCGTTTCTTGCCGCCGCCTCCAAACGAGTAGGCCCGGCGCCAAGAATGCCACCGACAAGTTCATCGGCCCACTCGGTGGTCGTGAGATCGAGCACACCTGAAACGAGTCCGGTCTCGATGAGGCTCTCCATGGCGCGACCGCCGGCTCCCGTGGCGTGAAAGACGAGCACCTCGTAACCGGATTCCTCAAGGATGTTCTTTGCATGATTCACGCATTCGGTGGTGTTTCCGAACATGCTAGCCGCGATGATCGGCTTATCATCGGCTGAAGGAACTTGCGTTTCCACCATCCCGCAAATGGCTCCTGCGGCATTGGCGAAGATGGCACGTGACACTCGATTAAGGCCAGCGACATCGACCACACTCGGCATCATGACCACATCCTTCACACCAACGTAGGACGGCACGTTCTCACTGGCCGCGAGGGTAGACACCATCAGCTTGGGGAAGCCTATGGGCAAGGCCCGCATGGCGGCAGTGCCGATGGCAGTTCCCCCTCCTCCACCGAGAGAAACGATACCGTGAATCTTCTTTTCGGCTGCCAGCTTGGCGATGACTATAGCGGCGCCTTCCGACATGACCTTGACTGCTTCGCCTCGATCACGACGGTCAACGAACGCAGCAAGGTCAGTTCCCGTTGCGGCTACCAATTCCTCGCGAGAAACGTCCGGAGCAATGCTTGGAGAATCGAGGGAACCAGCGTCGACCAACAACACCTCGTGCCCACGCTTGCGAATAAGGTCGGCGACGTAGGCATGCTCCTCGCCCTTGGTGTCGAAGGTTCCGAGGACTGCAATGGTAGACATGCGATCAATCCCTCTCGGGAAGCTCGATCTCGCAAAAGGCCTTTACCTGAGAAGTTAGGGCCGTCTCCGTTGGGAGACGCTCCATCGAACTCGCTCCATAGAAACCGTCGACGCCCCGGCAGTTCCTCAGGACGTAACCCGCGTCCTCAGGCATGGAAATTGGGCCGCCGTGGCAAATCACCAAGACGTCGTCGCGAACAGACTTGGCGGCATCGGCAATGGCCTGCACTTCCCGCACGGCGTCATCCAGAGTCATGGCAGTCTCGGCCCCGATGGAACCGCCGGTGGTCAGGCCCATATGAGCCACGATGATATCGGCGCCTGCCTCGGTCATTCGTTTCGATTCCTCCACGTTAAAGACATAAGGAGTTGTCAGTAGGTCGAGATCGCGTGCCGCCCGTATCAAGTCCACTTCCAAAACGTACCCCATCCCGGTTTCCTCCAAGTTCACGCGCATCTTCCCGTCGAAGAGTCCGACCGTCGGAAAATTCTGGATCCCGGCGAAGCCCATGTCCTTGAGCTGTCGTAGGAAGGGATCGCGAAGCATGAAGGGGTCGGTACCGTTCACGCCGGCGAGAACGGGCGTATGCGTCACGGCGGTAAGCACCTCGCGAGCCATGTCCACGACCACCTCGTTGGCATTGCCATAGGCCATAAGCCCGGAAAGAGAACCACGACCAGCCATGCGATAACGGCCCGAGTTGTAGATAACGATGAGGTCCACGCCTCCGGCCTCCTCACATTTGGCTGAAATCCCGGTGCCGGCGCCTCCACCCACGATTGGCTTACCCGAGGCGACCTTGGAGCGAAGGCGTTGGAGAATGGCTAACCGGGTATCGTTTGTAGACATTGGCTCGATGAAGGGGAACGGGGAAAAATCAGCCGCCTTTTCCGTCGAGGCTAAGCTTAGTCAAATTGCGAGATTTAAGCATGTCCACGACATCAATAATTTTCTGGTAAGGAAGATTTTTATCCCCGCGAATATGCACTACGGGCTGGTCCAGTGGTGGGGCCTCGGCGATTTCGTCAAGCAAAGCCTCAAGGCGCTCCTTGGTAACGTCGTCCTCGCCCCATTGGTAAACGCCATTCGCGTCTATGGTTATTGTTTTGTCCTCGAGCTGCTTCTTGGGTTGCTGTTCGGAGGTACTTTGGTCTGGCAGTTCTATGCGATTATATTGCTCGATCACAGGGGTTGTAATCATGAAGATTATGAGCAGGGCAAAAGCCAGATCGATAAGCGGTGTGACGTTTAGGTCGGAAATGGACTCGAGCTTTTTCTTCTGTTTGAAATCTCGTGCCATGATAAACTTTAAGAATTAGCTGATCGGGAATTTCTCAGGACTTAGACAGAAGCTAAAGAAAAGCTTAATTTGCGGAATCAAGCTCAATGCGGTCGGCCACCAGACTTGCAAAATTCTCCAGACGTGTGATCTCGCTCCGGGTCGAACTAAGCAGGGAGTTGTATATGAAGACGGTGGGGATCGCGACCAAAAGAGCGGCCACGGTAGTGAGCAAGGCCCCGGATACGCCGGGAGCCAATTGGTCGATCGTAGCCCCGCCCTTTCCCATGGAACCGAAGGCATCCATCACCCCCCAAACGGTACCGAGAAGACCAAGAAAGGGAGCTCCCGAGACAATAGTTGCAAGATAGATCATCTTGTCCTCATATCTATCGGTGAGTTCCGAAAGAGTGCGACGGAGAGCGTTTTCGACTTGGCTCATGCGAGCCGAATGGCTTTTGGCACCACTCTTCTCGTGCTTACGGTAAGCCTCCATGGCTCGAGACACCAAGCGAAGGAATGGCCCTCCCTCCCCTTTGAACAAGGCGTCGTCATAGTGCATGAGGCTAGGCAGTTCGTGAATTTTCTTTTCGTGACGGGCATTGAACTGCTTCAGCTTCCGCAGGTCGGAATACTTCGAATATATAAGCGACCAAGCATAGATGCTGAGACCGAAAAGTGCGAAGATGACGCACTTGCCGGCCAAATTGGAATTCCAAAAATAGTCGAAGACATTTGCATCCGCGAGGAAGGAAAATTCGTAGGTGAACAAATTCTTTAGCATGGCGTTAAGTTTGCGTAAAAATAGACCAAAGACATCAACGATTGTTCAATAAGGTAAATGAGAGAGTGCAATGAAAAAGAACAGTAATCACAATATAGTGGCTTTCAGACAACTTTGAAAATGGTTTTTCGTAGAGATTTCCGAGACAAAAAAAGATACGTTAATACTGATTAATTAACTCGGAGTCCAATCGCTTTAAGTTTGCGAAGAAAGGCTTTCGCGTACTATTTATTTGGCGAAATGGAAAACGCTGAAGAAACGCTCAAGGAAGCGGAAGAAAGAACCTTCACTCTAACTGGACACAAAGCCTTGGTGGGTCTTGACGGCTTCGTCGACAAGATAGTTACGCCCGTCAACCAACGGCATGGCATGGGGGAAAACTTCGATCCCATCGAGACCATATCCGATCTCGGATCTCGAATCACCGCGGCCGCAGGCAAGAGCACCAACATCGAACTGTTTTCCCGATTCGACAAACTCGGCGGCAACGGCCCCATCATGGCAAACTCCTTGCTCTCTCTTGGATTGCCCACCCGATACGTCGGGGCGCTTGGCCGATCCGAACCTCATCCAGTGTTTAAGGATTTCGCAGAAAAAACGGAAGCCATCACCTTGGCCGATCCGGGGATCACCACAGCCTTGGAATTCAAAGACGGCAAAGTGATGTTCGGTGACATGAAGAGCCTCGACGACGTCGATTATTCGCGAATCCTCGAAGTTTGTGGAGAAGGTAAGTTCATCGACATGCTCGCCCGAGCAAACTTGGTCGCAATGGTCAACTGGACGATGATTCCGAAGATGACGGCCACCCTCGTCGAAATCTTAGAGAAAATAATGCCCAGCTTGCCTCCTCTGGACACTCGACAGTTTTTCTTTGATCTTGCCGATCCCGCCAAGCGTTCGCAGGAAGACATTTTAGAGGCGATGAGAGTTTTTGCTCGTTATCAGGCGCACGCCGAAGTCACCTTGGGATTGAACTTCAACGAAGCCATCCAAGTCTCGCAAGTTCTGGGATTGAATCCGCAAGACGACGATTCCGCGGGTTTACGGCAAATGGCACAGGATATTCGCAATGAACTGGAACTGGCCTGTGTAGTCGTCCATCCGGTGAGTTCCGCCGCCTGCGCCACAAAGAAAGACAGTTGGTGGGCGCCGGGACCTTTTACTCCTAATCCCAAAATTACGACCGGGGCGGGCGATCACTTCAACGCCGGGTTCTGCGCGGCTCGATTGTGCGGATTCTCGCCAAGAAGTTGCCTTACGCTCGCCAGTTGCACCTCCGGGTACTATGTTCGGACTGCACAAAGCCCGTCCTCCTCACAGGTGGTGGGTTTCCTACGAGAACTTACACAAGAATCATGAGTCACGAAAAAGGAATTTTAATCTCCTTCGAGGGATCCGAAGGATGCGGCAAGTCTACCCAGATTCGTCGCATCGCCGATCGTCTGGAGGACATCGATCACCGCGAGGTGGTAGTAACGCGCGAACCCGGAGGCACACTTATCGGCGAGGATATTCGCCACCTTCTCATGCATGCGGAGGAAGCTCAGGCCATGTTCCCCGAGACAGAACTTCTGCTCTTTGCCGCGAGCCGGGCTCAGCTGGTGAGGGAAGTCATTTTCCCTGCCGTCAAGGAAGGGAAAATCGTCCTTTGCGACCGTTTTCTCGACTCCACAACAGTCTACCAAGGCGTAGCTCGACAAATTGCCGAGGACCCCGTGACTCAAATCAACAACTTCGCCGTCGGTGAAATCATTCCCGATCTCACCGTCATTCTGGATATTCCTCCGGAATTAGGTCTGGAGCGCATTCGGCATCGGGTGTCCGATATGCCTGACCGCATGGAGCAGGAAAACGTCGAGTTCTATGGTAAAGTGCGAGAAGGTTACCTCCACCTGGCTCGTTCCCTTCCTGAACGCTTCTTCGTAATAGACGGCGAGCTCGACCCCGACGATATCGAACTTGAGATTTGGAATGAGATGCACGCCCGCTTCTTTGCCGAAGATTAGTAGTCACTGAATAGTGAGCGGTTCATCGGGAAGAACGAAACGCAACTTGGAGGCTCTGGAAGGAGACTTAGCTTCGGGACGTCTACACCATGCTTTGCTTCTTCAAGGGAAGAATCTCTCGGCTCTGGAAAAAGGAGCCATCCATCTGTCCCGAAAAATCCTCGGGGCACCGGAGGAAACCGAGGAACATCCCGATCTCTTTCACTTGCGACCTTCCGGGAAAGCACGACTCATTACTGTTGAAAGCACCCGAGAACTGATCTCGGACCTCAACCTATCCGCCAGTCAAGGAGAGAACAAAGTGGCCCTGCTTCATGAGGTTGACCGTATGAGACGCGAGGCTGCCAATGCCTTTCTCAAGACACTTGAGGAGCCCCCTCGCGGCACGTTCATCCTGATGCTGACCACGCGACCTCACTCGCTCCTGCCCACCATTCGGAGTCGCTGCCTCCAAGTGCGTTTGGAAGAAAAGTTCGAGGAACTTGAGGACGAGGAATGGAAGAGCTGGCTAAACTCCTACAAAGCTTGGATCGAACTAGCCTCGGATCGTGAAGCCGTTCGCCGAGATATTGCCGCACCGGTATTTATTGCCAACGGGCTAATCCTTAGCTTTAGGTCAATTATAGCCCGCAAAGCGAATGAGGTCTGGGCCCATCGCAAGCAGAGTTTGCCCGAGGGCATCGACGAAAAGGAAATCGACGCCATGGAAGCAGGGGTGCGAAAAGGAACTCGAGCGACTCTCCTCGCCGCGCTTGAAGAACGAACGAGGGATTTCGCAATATCCTTGGCCGAGGAGCATGGGCAAGAGCTAGCCGGTCGCAAGCTAGCTCAGGTAATCGAGTCCCTCGAAAAAGCCGCCGGGCTTTTGGAGGTCAACCTCAAGGAGGAAACCGCGCTCGAATACTTCTGGCTTTCCTCTTTACGGACATGGACGGCAAAATGAAAGATTCACCATCTTCTCGAACATGATCGACAAGACCATCTTCCAGAAAATCATCGACGGAGAGATACCTGCGGACTTGCTCCACGATGACGACGAATGCGTGGCAATTCGCGATGCAAACCCGCAGGCGCCTTCGCATCTGCTGGTAATTCCCAAGAAGCTCATCCGCCGGACCAGCGAGGCATCCCAAGAAGATAAAACGCTCCTCGGACACCTGTTGCTAGTTGCCAAAAAGGTGGCGGACGAGGAGGGCTTGAATGAAGGATTCCGAATCGTCGTGAACAACGGACCTGCGGGAGGCGAATCCGTACCCCACCTTCATGTCCATGTCTTGGGTGGTAGACAAATGGGATGGCCTCCGGGATGAAACTTCTCAAACTTCTATTTCGTTTAATGGGGATAACATCCCTCCTTTCTGGAATCCTTGCCGCAGACATAGTAATCACCACCGATGGTTCTCGCCTTGTGGGAGAAGTCGCAGGAATGCAAGACGGCAACCTGACGCTTCTCACCAAATACGCAGGCAAGGTTCGGGTATCCCTTTCGGAAATAACGAGCATTCAAACGGAAAACCCGGCCTATTTGCGCATGGAAGACAACCGGACCATAGAGGGACTAGTGGCCCCGGCGGACG
>JACNJI010000050.1 GCA_014382645.1 Verrucomicrobiota bacterium
TTGTCCTTGTCCTTGACCGCCAGTCGTTCAAAAGCGGCGTAAGCGCGGGTCATGCTGGCTTTCGCCTCGTGGTATTTGCCCTTGGCGTAGAAGTCTGCCGCTTCTTGGTAAAGGCGATCAATGCCTTCTGGCGACAACTCTTCCACTGCGGGCGATGACTTGGTTGACTTCTCAACTTTAAGGCTTCGCTGTAATTCCGCCTCAAGGTCATTAAGCAAATCATCTTCCTCGGAGGTTGGAGCGGAAAAACCCGCCGTTGCCCAAATAAAGGTCAAGCATAGGGGCATTATATATCTGCTCATCTCTCCAACCCTACGCCTCCGCCCGCATCGGTCAACACTCACTTGACTTGAGTTCAATCGCTCGTACTGATTGAGTCGTTCAATTTATTTCAATAAACGGACAACCTCAAACGCATGACAAAACGCACCCTCACTTGGAAGGAGTGGAACGAGCAATACAGCCCGATCTACAATGAGGAAGGGCATTTGAAGCTCGCTTCGGACTTCACCGAGCAAGAGTGGATGCGAATCGTGCGAGAGCGTCGCAACTGGACGCGGTTCGGAGGCAAGGATGGCGTGCCACCATACTTCCTAGCGGGCTACTCCCTCGCTAGAGACGACTTCGCGGTAACCGAGAACTCGTGGGGCAAGGAGGAGGAAGGCGCTATTCGCGTGGATTACTGAGGGGCGACCCCAGTGCACTAAGTACACTTTAACGAGCGGTCAATGCGCGCGGGCGCGATATCCAACTTTTCCGTTGGGGCGAAACCGATATACACTAGGAATGTATATACATAGAACACATAAAAGGAACTCTTACTTGACCCCACATTTAAAGTCCATCGAATCCCTATGACATGCATATGGGTTGAGCGTTGCGTCAGTTCGTTCAGACTAATGGATCTATGAAAAAAGCGAATGAAAAGAATGCCTCGCCGGAGCGAAAGATTTTGCATCAGTCAAAGGACGGGCGAGTGACTATATATCAAAGCCTTCCAGACGATCCTCACTTAAACAGTGGGTGGATGCTGACTAATCATCCGGGTTTTGTGAAATCCATAAAGGAATCACACGAGAAGACAACAAAGAGGAAGCGAAGCTCATGAAGGAAGCAACTGGAGACAAAACCCCAACGGGGAAGAATACCTCGCCCGAACGCAAAATCTTGTATCAAACAAAAGACGGAAGGGGGACTATATATCAAAGCCTTCCAGACGATCCACATTTGAACGCTGGGTGGATGATCAGCTCGCACCCCGGATTGGCGAAATCCATAAGGGACTCGAAGAATAATTCGAAGGGATCTCCTAAGAAGTCTCCACCGAAAGAAAGCTAAGGGGAGAAGAAATAGAAATCCCATCTGATTGCACTTAATCAATCCGAGATGGGAGAGTGGTTAATCCCTAACTCCTACAGTAAAGGTGCGGGTGCTGCATGCGTAATACTTCATCTCCCCAAAAGTAGGCAGTCTCCCAATTCTCTGAAGACCTATTTGTCCTCCTCTAGTTCATCTATTTGTTTACGAAGTTCTCGCGTGTGCTCTTCGCAGTAATTTCTTACAGCCCTAACGGCATCCAGAGTTGCGATTCGTTTTGTTTTTGCGAGACCATATTCGATTGAATCGAATCCATTTTCCTCATGGTAGTCTCTCCGGTCAAAGTCGATGTCCCTTAAAATCGTGAAAAGTTTCTCGGCTGCATCAAAAGCCTTGTCGTACTGATCGTAAAGTGCTGCCGGGGAGCTGGCATGACCCCTCCGGCATTCTGGTAGATAGTTTATGCTCATAGTTACTCCTCCTAGCTAATCGTTAATTCGGTTTCTTATCTTTCTCATTTAACCGCACCAAGACGTTTACATTTTTAATTAAATCTTGGAACCCGTTCTCGTGTCATAAGGGATAACCACTTTCATGGAGAGACATGAGTGTGGCAAAGTTTCAACTAGTTGGAAACCAAGTCAGATCTGATTTCTAATTGTCAAAAAAATTCCATAGGGCCAACCGATTGTGGAGAAAAAGCAAAGGTAGAGGATAGCCCCCCCGCCCCCTTTGGCCCTCAAGCTTTCTTTTCGGACAAATTCGGACAGAATCCCAGCAAAACATCGCCCACCAGTGCGCATTGTTGCACAATTTGCATTTTGTGATACATGAACAAGAATTATTGCACTTCGGCCCTAGACCCCTTTATTTGCTGAGTACAAGAGGAAGTGCCCGGAGGGGGACTTGAACCCCCACGACCTTTCGGTCAGCGGATTTTAAGTCCGCTGCGTCTACCAATTCCGCCATCCGGGCGTGAAAACAAGAAATACATTTTGCATGAAAGATAGCCTCGAGCCAAGGTCATTTCACTTTGACTCGTCCGAAGGTGGCTTTTCTTCGGCTTTTTCAACAGGATTTTCTTTGAAGGACGAATCGTCCCCAGATTCTGATTCACCGTCACTATCGAGTTCAACGTTTTCCACGGATTCAGGCTCTAGGTAAGATTCGTGCTCTTCGGCGAAGTCATCCCATTGCTTCCTTTGCGAAAACCCCCCCGTGGCAGCCTTGTCGCGCAACAGGCGCTCGGAACGCTCGATACGGCGCTTCCGCTCGGAGTCTCCCTGGATCACCTTCATAATAATGAAGGCAGCCGCCAGGACGATGAGAATTACGACCTCGGCACCCACCTCAAGCGGTCTCCGCGTCCAAGGCGCCGTCCTCCAATACGCCCTTAGCCTTGGGGAACAGCTGCCATCCCTCAAAGATCATCCATATTTCCAATGCAACTGTGGCAAGTCCGATTCCGCCGAGGAGGTAATCGGGGTTTTCGCCGACCAACCAACCGGGTGCAGAGAAGAGCTGATGCAGCATCGCCCACAGAGGCATGATCAGCATGAAGATCATCGGGATGACGAGAAACCACACGGGCTTGCCTCGACGCCAAAGATAAAAGGTGATGACCATGAAGCACAAGCCCGCCAAAAGTTGGTTGGTGGCTCCGAAAAGCGGCCAGAGGATGAGTCCGCCCTTGCCGGC
>JACNJI010000042.1 GCA_014382645.1 Verrucomicrobiota bacterium
ACCGTATTGAAATACGCTTCACCACGCACTCCAGAGGAGATTCTCACCTTGGACGAACGTTGCCGCGAACGCTTCATCGAGCTCGTCCCGAACCTCAACTCTTTCGGCCACTTCGAGCGCTGGTTGCGCCACGAGCCATACAAGCATCTAGCTGAGTGCCCGGAAGGCTTTAGGCGTGAAGAACCATTCATCGTCCGCGATCACGGCAGCACCTTGAAACCCAATGCCGACTCGCTTGCCTTCATCGACTCCCTCTACGCCGAATACCTCCCGAACTTCAGTTCGCGAAGGTTCAACGTGGGGATGGACGAACCTTGGGAACTCGGGCAGGGATGGAGCCAACCCGAGATCGAAAAACGAGGCAAACACGCCGTCTACTTGGAACACCTCGACGGCATTCGAAAACTGGTCGAGAAACACGATCGTGAAATGCTTTTTTGGGCCGACATCCTACTGGAGAAATCAGAAAACGCTTCCCATGTTCCGAAATCAGCATCTCCTGTAATCTGGGGATATGAAGCCGAACACCCCTTCGACAAACAAGCAAAAACCCTCGCCGACTGCGGACTGTCCTATTACTTGGCTCCAGGCACAGCCACTTGGCGAAGTTTCACGGGTCGCCTTACGAACGCCCTTGCCAACCTAAGGTCGGCAACCGAAGCGGGCTTAGCTCACAACGCCTCGGGGATACTCCTCTCAGCTTGGGGGGATTGCGGAAACCACCAGCCTTGGTCCAGCTTTTACCCGGCCCTAATAAATGCAGCAGGATTGGCTTGGAACGAAACATCCAACCCCGAGGGAGAACTCGCCCGGACCCTCGACCAATTTCTTTTTCCGAACGAAACCGAAACGCCCTCCGAGGCCCTTGTCGAGCTCGGGAGACTGGACCTCGCCCTCGGCCCGAAAATCGTCAACGCAAGTCTCCCTTGGTTACTCCTATTCGCCGATCAACCCGAAAAGCTTTCCGCACGCCTCCAAGCCGATCACCCTGCGGAAAAGCTCCGAACGGCTCAAGAGATTTTGTCTTCTCTACGACCTCATCTCCAAAACCTTGCAGGCAAACAAGGCAACTTGGGGGGCACCGCTCGCGAACTTTTGCTCGGCTTAGACCTTTCCTCCCATTCCCTCAGCAGAGGTTTGGCCATGCTTGGGAAAGAATCCGCCGATTCTCTTCACTCCGAGCACGACCTCGTGGATCGCTACCGAAAGACTTGGCTCGAACGGGCTCGCCCAGGCGGGCTACAGGAAAGTGCCGACTTACTTAGGCACGCATTAGCCAGACAAGGCTGAAGTGTTCGCCCGCTAGCCCTTTCCGATTCCGAATGCTTGAAATCCGATTGCCCGCAAAGATTTCAAGTCTAGCAAGTTACGACCGTCGAAAGCAAAAGCCGGCTTGACCATGGAATCGTAAATAGCCGCGTAGTCGAGATCGCAAAAGACATCCCATTCAGTAAGGATGGCTAAGGCGTGAGCCCCTTCGCATGCATCCTCAGCACTTTCGCAAAAAGTGACGACGGGCTCGGAACTGGAGAAAGGCTCGGCATCCGGTTGGGGTTGACCCAAAGTCTCAAAAATCTCAGAGGCCGGCACCTTGGGATCATAAATGCGAAGACAGGCTTTTTCTTCGAGCAAGCGCCGACAAATATCGATGGCAGGCGATTCACGAGAATCGTTCGTATCCTTCTTGAAGGCATAGCCAAGCACGGCTATCCGCTTGCCCGAAACCGTATTGAACATGGCATCAAGCATACGATTGACGAAGCGGCTCTTCTGGAAGTCGTTCATGGACACGACTTGGTCCCAATAGGCGGCCACGTCGGGCAGCCCGAAATGGTTGCAGAGATAGGAAAGATTGAGAATGTCCTTCTGGAAACAAGAACCACCGAAACCAACGGAGCTTTTCAGGAACTTGGGTCCAATTCGGGAATCGGCGCCAATGGCTCGAGCCACTTCGTCCACATCGGCCCCCGTAGCTTCGCAAAGTGCGGAGATTGCATTGATGCTCGATATCCGCTGGGCAAGGAAAGCATTGGCCGTCAACTTGGACAATTCGGATGACCAGAGGTTAGTCGTTATTATCCTATCCTTGCTTACCCAGCGTTCATAAATTCCGGATACGGTAGCTACGGCTTGTTTCCCCTCGGGTGTCGCTTCACCACCGATCAAAACACGATCGGGGTTTTGGAGGTCGCGGATAGCGGTGCCTTCGGCAAGGAATTCGGGATTGGAAACGACTTGATAATCGAAGCCGTTTTGGGCCGCACCTAGAATCTCCTGAACCATGTGGGCGGTGCGCACGGGAACAGTCGACTTCTCCACCACGATTTTGTCCCCGCCCCCGATCTCAGCGATCCTCCGGGCGCAAATCTCGACATAACGCAAATCGGCCGCATGCCCGGAACCTACGCCGTAAGTCTTGGTCGGGGTATTGACGCTGATAAAGATGATGTCGGCTTCCCGTATGTTCGTTTCCACGTCTGTGGAGAAAAACAAGTTGCGTCCACGCACAGCCTGAACGGTTTCTAGAAGCTCCGGCTCGAACACGGGCAACTCGTCCGATTCCCAAGCAGCAATGCGTTCGGCGTTAATATCCACCACCGTTACGGTGATGTCTTCACATTGCCGGGCGATCATGGCCATGCTAGGACCACCCACATAGCCAGCTCCGATACAACAAATCTTCATCATTATTTAGGGCAACAGGTATTCCATTCTTGCGTGTCGACAGTTTCTCGCATCGTGAATATTAAGACAATCTAAAATGCTAGCCGACTTGTCCAGCCTCACCAACCTTCCGTTCCTTCGTATCGCCATCCTGATCGTCGCGAGTTATGGCCTCTTGTGCCTGTTCGCCATTTATTTTTCAGATGGAATGATTTTTCCGAAGCCACCTCCTTCCTATGAGAAAAAGGAGGCCGACCTCTACCTGCAAACAGCCTCGGGAGAAAGCATTGCCTGCATGCATCTCAAGAACGAACAGGCGGAAGCCCCGGTCACGATCCTGTTCAGCCACGG
>JACNJI010000041.1 GCA_014382645.1 Verrucomicrobiota bacterium
GAGGAACACGCAGAATGGGCGGGTTGTCTTTCTTGTTGCCGGCCATGGCGGGATCGGGTGGGTTGTGAAAGAACGAATAGAGGGAATAATACTCCTTGGTGGAAAGCGGATCGAACTTGTGGTCGTGGCAGACGGCGCATCCCGCAGTCAACCCCATCCAGACCTCCACCGCGGTCGAAGTGCGGTCGACGGCATAGCGGTAAATCCATTCCTCTTTGATACTGCCCCCTTCCCCTGTACTGACGTTGCAACGGTTGAATCCGGAAGCAATCCGCTGGTCGATCGTTGGTTCGGGCAGGAGATCACCAGCCAATTGCCAGCGGGTGAACTCATCGAAAGGAAGGTTCTGGTTGAAAGCCCGCACGACCCAGTCACGGTAGGGCCACATGGAGCGTTCGTTGTCGAGGTGCAGGCCATGGGTGTCGGCGTAACGGGCGAGGTCCAACCAGTAGCGTGCCATATGCTCGCCATAGGTTTCGCGACCCATGAGATCGACGATCAGCTTGTCCCATGCCTGGGGCGACTTGTCCCCGAGGACGGCATCCACCTCGGCGAGCGTGGGCGGCAAACCGGTCAGGTCGAGATACAACCGACGTACCACGGTTTCCGGTTTTGCATATCCCGAAGGCTTCAGCCCTTCCTTTCGGAGACGATCCTGCAAAAAGGCATCAATGGGGTTATTCGTTCCGGCGACCTTGGGAATCTCCTGTTTTTGCGGAGCCTCAAAGGACCAATGCCCCTCGTACTGGGCGCCTTGTTCAATCCAGTGCTTGAGCGCCTCCTTGTCGGTTGCGGTCAAAACCTTGTGAGACTTTTGGGGAGGCATGGCCTCGTCCTTGTCCTTCGAGATAATGCGGGCCCACAATTCGCTCTTTGCCAAGTCACCGGGAACGATGGCCCGGACACCATCGCGATCGGCCAAGGCCCCTTCCCTTTCGTCCAGACGCAGCTTGGCCTTCCGCTTCTTCGCGTCCTGACCATGGCAGGCGAAGCAATTCTCCGAAAGAATGGGCCGCACGTCGCGATTGAACCGAATGCCATCATCCGCCGCGAGGGACCACGGCAAAGCGACGGAAAAAGCCAGCATTCGAATTTTCATACCCAGAGGCAAAAGCAGAGTTGCGCCGAAGTCGCTACAAAATTACTCAGTCAGAGAGAAAGTTGAAAACGAGGACCGTTAGAACGTAGAGGTGTGGCACGGAGTGAGCGCAGCGAACGGAGTTGTCCACTACCGACTGGTTATGACATAGTCCACCGCAAGAATGTGAAGATAAAATACAACCAAACAATAATGCCGCTCATGATTAAAAACCAGATTGTTTTAAGAACCCAAGGCTTTGGTTGCGGTTGGAGCAATACGGAGACCAACTTCGCTGCTCCTTCGTCTGATTCGATATGCGTATTAATGTTATCCCAAGTGTCCGGAGCAAAGTATAAGTAGTTAATGCTGATCTCTTTTTTGGGAATCAATTTTGGAAAGTAAATTTCCCTTCCACCTCCTGGAAGATCTCTAATTTCATGTTGAATATCTGGGTAAACGTTGAAATCTGGCAGAAAATGGTGACCTAATCGAACATTCATTGCTGCTTTTCGACCAGGATTCTTAATTACAACGGAGTGAGTATTAACAATAGCACCAGGCTTACCATCGGCTTGTGGTTTGAGACTATGTGAGGAAATGAAACCAAGGTGAGCGATTAACTTGGAACGCTTATCAATTAGATGATTAATCAACGCACCAAGAAAGAGCGTGACAACGGGCATGCCTACAGCAACAGCCAAATTCCAATCAATATTCATATTTATTTTTTATAACGTAGAGATGTGGCACGGAGTGAGGCACGAACGGAGTTGCCCACTATGGACTGGTTAGCTGCTTTCATTTTTTAGGGCGACTGCCAATTTGTTCATTGTGGAGATCATTACATCTGGCCACTCGCAAGTTCCGGGGAAGTTCTTTGAGAAGATACTGGTTGATGTGCCTTTTCCCCAGCTGTTTCCATTTTCTGCTTTATTTCTTGGAACTGGATATCTCCCTTTCCAAATGACAAATTCACTTAGTAGCTTTAGGAACTCTCTTTCCTCTTTTTCAATTTCGATGCTCAGACGATCAAAGAAAATATCAATTTGGTAACTTGGCCATTCGTTTGGGATTTTTGTGTCTTCGTAATTTTTCGTTCCGCTCTTTTTAATCCATATTGCTCGAAGGTAATTTTCGTATGCAAAACCAACAAGGAGTAAAATCTGATCTTCCATGCTGTGGGCTGTATTTAGGAGGTGAGAGTCAGGATCTGTTGCTTTAAACTCGGTTTTAGTTTTGAGTTTCTCGTTGAGCTTTTTCCTATCATCCCAGAGTCTTTCTAGGAGAACTTTGGCTACTCCAAGTAAATTTGAACCTTTAAAAAGCCATGGATGGGGGGAGGAAAGGACGTGTTCGAATTGCTGTAATCCGACTTGGTATCTTTTGTTCATTCGATTTTTAGCTAACAAAGGGATAAATCATTCAATTCTCCCAGACATGGGATCCATCAACCAATTCCTTGTAATGGGTTTCCAATCGCTGCTTCAATTCGGCCAGCTTAGCGGGATTCGACTTGGCCAAGTCCTCGCTTTCCCCAATGTCCTTTGAGACGTCGAAAACCTGAAAGTCGGACAAGGTGGCTCCCTTGATTTGGGCCACGTTGCGAGCGTCCACTTTATTCAGCTTCCCGATATCCAATTTCGCCAACACTTTCCAATTGCCGTCCCGCATGGCGACACGGCGCCTGTTGAGGGCATTGTAATAGACCCAGACCAAGGGCTTTTTTCGAGTGATCGGCTTATTCTCCAAAGCGGGAAGGAAGCTTGCTCCGTCCAAGGCTAGGCCTTCCGGAGGCTTGGTTCCAGCCAGTCCGAAAAACGGGGGAAGGAAGTCCGGGGCCGAGCCCGGTTGACTGATTCCCTGTCCTGCCTTGAGGCGGGCAGGCCAATGCATGATGCCCGCCACTCGAAAGCCCGCATCGGTCGTCCA
>JACNJI010000526.1 GCA_014382645.1 Verrucomicrobiota bacterium
TTTCCGAGGCAGGTCACGGGCTTAGTAAGAAGAGGCTGAAGTCCTTGGAGAAAGAATACCAAGCCAAGTATGGAAATCGCATAGATTAATTTCAAAACTCAACATTCCCAAAACATGTCTGAACTCCAGGATTCCCAGAAAGAAGCACCCCTCGACTTCATTCGTTCCATTGTCCACGAGGAAGTCGAAGCAGGCAAAAACGATGGGTGCGTACACACCCGTTTCCCGCCGGAGCCCAACGGTTACCTACACCTGGGGCATGCCAAAAGCATTTGCCTGAATTTTGGCGTTGCCGATGAATTCGGCGGCTTATGCAACCTGCGCCTTGACGATACCAATCCCGTCGCCGAGAAGACGGAATATGCCGAAGCCATCATGGAAGATGTTCGCTGGCTCGGTTTCGACTGGAAAGATCGCCTTTGTCATGCCTCGGATTATTTCGACCAACTCCACGAATGGGCCATACAATTGATCCAAGCTGGGAAAGCATACGTATGCGACCTTTCAGCCGAAGAAATGCGGCAGAAACGAGGCACTTTAACCGAACCGGGTGAGAATTGTTGCTTTCGCGAACGTTCCGTTGAAGAAAACCTAGAGCTCTTTGCAAAAATGAGGGACGGAGACTTTGAAGATGGTTCTCGGACCCTGCGGGTGAAAATTGATATGTCTTCCCCCAACCTGAACATGCGAGACCCTGTGATTTACCGCATCGTGCATGCAGAGCATCCGAAAACGGGCGACAAATGGAAGATTTACCCATCATACGACTTCGCTCACGGACAATCCGATTCAATAGAAGGCATTACGCATTCCCTTTGTACATTGGAGTTTGAGGACCATCGCCCGCTGTATAATTGGTTTTGCGAAAACCTCGGAATTCATCATCCCAGACAAATCGAATTTGCCAGGCTAAACCTCAATTACGTGGTCATGAGCAAGCGCAAGATGCGGCGTTTGGTTGAGGAAGGTCACGTATCCGGTTGGAGCGACCCGAGAATGCCCACGATTCAAGGATTGCGACGCAGAGGTTATACACCCGATTCGATTCGCAACTTTTCAGAAAAGGTGGGAGTGGCCAAACGCGATAACATGATCGAAGTCGCCCTGCTTGAACACTGCCTCAGAGACGACTTGAACAAAAAGGCTTCTCGCCGAATGGGAGTTCTCAGACCGCTCAAGGTCGTCATCGAGAACTATCCTGAAAATCAGGTCGAGGAACTGGACGCCATAAACAATCCGGAAAATCCGGACGCTGGTTCTCGAAAAGTTCCCTTCTCGCGAGAGCTTTATATCGAATGCGAGGACTTCATGGAGGATCCGCCTAAAAAATTCTTTCGCTTGGGTCCCGGACGTGAAGTGCGCTTGCGCTACGCCTACTATATAACCTGCAACGACGTAGTGAAGGACGACAATGGTGAAGTCGTCGAGCTGCGATGCTCTTATGATCCCGAGACCAAGGGCGGGGATTCTCCCGACGGACGCAAGGTCAAGGGCACCCTGCACTGGGTAAGCGCATCCAAGGCATTGAATGCCGAGGTTCGGCTTTATGATCGTCTCTTTTCGAAAGAGAACCCGGAAGACGGTGACGACTTCACGTCCAACCTAAATCCTGATTCGCTGCAAACACTCCGCGACTGCAAATTGGAACCGGCTCTCGCTCGGACCGAGTCCGGCGTGTCCTTTCAGCTAGAGCGCCTCGGTTACTTTTGTCTCGATTCCAAGGACTCTTCTCCCGAAAACCTTGTTCTAAACAGGACCACGCCACTCAGGGATTCTTGGGCCAAACTTCAAAAGAAAGGATGAATGTCCTTTTTCTCTGACTTCATTCCACCCTCTTTTTCAAGCTTGCAAAAAAATCTTAAACAACAATCGTTTCATTCAACTAAACAAACGACTCCATTCCGTCGTAAACCAGCTAAACAACTAGTCATGAGTAATCAAGATTCCGAACCTGACATGAAATTATTCTGGGGGTGCTTCATCGCCCTCATCACAACAGCCTTCGGATTCGTAGGAAGAATGTTCCTTGTTGGCGAATGGTCAACGGAGTTCGATCTTGACGGTGCTGAGAGTGGACGACTTCTCGGGATTGGCATATGGCCCTTTGCCGTAAGCATCATAGGATTCAGCCTCTTCATTGACAAGATTGGCTACCGTACCGCAATGATCTTTGCTTTCGCCGGTCATGCGATTTGGGCTGTACTTGGTGTATCGGCTTATTTTGTTTCCCAAGGCGGAGACAAAGAACAAGCGTATCAGATGATTTATTGGGGCAGTCTGATCCTCGCCTTGGGCAATGGTACCGTGGAAGCGTTCATCAACCCCGTGGTGGCGACCATGTTCAAAAAGGACAAGACCAAGTGGTTGAACATACTACACGCTGGTTGGCCGGGCGGACTCGTAATTTGCGGGATGATCGTTATCTTAATGGGGGATGTCGACTGGTACATAAAAGTAGGACTGATTGCAATTCCCGCCGTCATTTATCTCCTCATGCTTCTCCCTTGCAAGTTTCCTATACAAGAACGGGAAGCAGCTGGTGTTTCCTACAAGGAAATGCTGGGAGAATTCGGCGTTTTGGGAGCCATCATAGTTGGTCTTCTCGTCACCTTGCAACTCATGGACTTTGCTGGTAAAGGAGGTGCTGAAGTCACAGCTAACCAGAAATACCTCTTCATTGCCATCGGAATAGCTATCGTAGTCGGTTTCGGCATGTATACAAAAGCACTCGGAAACAAGCTGCTCTTCTTCTTAGTTTTGATCATGATGCCTCTTGCAACGACTGAAATCGGCACGGATGGCTGGATCGGCGGGATCATGGAAAGTGTTGCGGAAGGAAGGGTCCACCCCGGCTGGGGCTTTGGTTACACCTCTGCCCTCATGATGGTGCTTCGTTTTTATGCCGGCCCGATTGTTCACAAGCCTCAGCCTCTCCCCTTGCTAGCGAACCGCGCATTATTATCGATCCCGGGCCCCCCCACACCCTCTTTTACCGCGGGTATGGTAAAC
>JACNJI010000143.1 GCA_014382645.1 Verrucomicrobiota bacterium
CCGTACACCACATGATCCACAAGCTCTACCATCGACCGAGCCATATTAATATTAGCCTCCTCGACAAGAAAAGCCTTTAGTTCACCCAAAGCAGTTACCTGCTTTCCGTTAAAAGCGGCGACCACAAGAGCATTAACGATCGGAGAATCGCCACTGGTGCGATAGAGCGTAAGCTTAATCGCAAAAACTTGAGGGTCATCCGCGGCTTGTTTCAAAAAATCAACGACCGGTGCAAAGGAATCATATGGGTGATGCAAGAGAAAATCGGACTCTCGGATCGATTCAAGCATAGTTTCACCACTCTTAAAGACATTCGGAACCCGAGGAACAAAAGGCTCAAATTTCAGGTCCGGACGATCGACTGCATCGGGCAATCTCATCAAACGATAAAGATTAATGGGACCATCGATCAGATAAACCTCTTTTGGCGATAATTTGATCGATTCGAGAAGGTACTGAAGGATTTCCTCATCGACGTCCTGCCGTATCTCCAACCGAACGGCAGCTCCTTTGCGGAGGTTATGCAATTCATCCTCAATCGAGCGAAGTAAATTCTTCACCTCCTCTTCGTCCACGTATAAATCGCTGTTTCGGGTTATTCGAAAGGCCCATGCTCCAGTTACCTTGTGACCGGGAAAAAGCGACCCCACGTAATGACGAACGACGTCGCTAAGAAAAAGAAAGGTGTCGGAACCTTTGGTCCCACCCTCAACCTTGACCAGTCGCGGAAGAATACGCGGAACAGGTACAATCGCCATAAGCTGGCCACTGCTCTTTCTTCGTGGATTGCGCAAAGCAACTATCAAGTTCAGCGATTTGTTGTGAATGAGAGGAAACGGATGCGTGGGATCAATCGCAAGAGGCGTCAGCACGGGGTAGACCTCGCGGCGAAAGTAGTTCTTGAGCCAAACGGATTCTTTGGGTGTCAAGCTTTCCACAGTCTTAAAAACTATTTTCTCCTTCTTCAACTTAGGTTGCAGAACCTCGCGCCAGCATTGGTGCTGGTCTTCGACGATTGAGGAGGCAGCGAAACGTATCTTGTCCAAAAGCACAGTCGGAGGGATACCGTCAAAACTCGGCTTCATCGACCCCGAGTCGATGCGCTGCAGCAATCCCGCCACCCGAATTTCGAAAAACTCGTCCAAATTGGAACTAACGAAGGAAAGAAAGCGAATTCTCTCCAGCAAAGGATATTTATCCGAAAAAGCTTGCTCCAATACCCGTCGGTTAAACGCAAGCCAACTTAACTCACGGTTGAAGTAGGGAAGTTTAGATGTCCTCGTTTCTTTTAAATCAGTCACTTGAAAGGAAACAAAGCATTATTAGGAACATAATCCTAGGAGGCAACGGGAAACCCAGTATATTCTCTTCCATAAATAAATCAATGTACTATTATGTTTTAGCTCGATTTCTTGACCTAATTACTAATCTAGGCTAAATATATAGGTGTTCTTTGAGAGTTTGTTGGGGGTGTTCCGGATTCGACTGTGATTTGGAAGATTCGGTTGCGTACCGAGGATGATGCTTGGCCTCGTGAAAAATGCGTCAAAAACACTACATGGCGAATCTAACGTCATCAGCTTCGAGCCTGAGTTCGAAGCGCTTGCAGCCTAAGTGTTGCACGTCCATGTCGGCCGACGCCTGCTGAGTCGGCGGGGCGTCAAAAAAGCAGGCAAAACCTCGTAGCGTTTGGCTATCTATCGGAGGCTAAACGGTTGAAGATAGTCTCGGTTCAGTAGGTGTTACTTCCTGAACGGAACTTAAAAACATCAAGACAACTACGTGCGTAGACGCTGTTTAGGAAAAATCACGGCACGCGGGTTCAACTCCCGCCACCTCCACCAAACTCTCAAGGACGTCAGATGGCGACAATCCCCGTCTACCCCTCACTGTTACTGAGGTTTCAGTGGTTTCACTCGACTGGTCGGTTGCAACAACCCGCGACTTTTCCTGACACGTTTTGCCGCAAATATGCATCCATATATGCATCAACGGAGCATCCTCCGAAATATTCCGCATACTCTGCTGTAGCGGCAAAAGATTGGTGTCCGTGTAAACCTTGTCAGTCAGCCTCCTGTCGGAGTGACGCATGAGTTCCGGGGCGACCCTTGGAACGAAACCTTTCCTCTGCATCCAGGTATTGAACGTGTATCGCAGGGAATGAAAATCCGCGTACCTGCCCGACCCGTCCAAGTAAGGTATTGCCAGCTGCCTCCAGATCCTTTCTCAAAGTCCTGCACCTGGGTACGCCCTTCACAAATACCTTGTCGGCATCCCCTGCGCTCACGGGACGAAATTCAGCCAATAAGATCTCCAACTCCCGGATCAGTGGAATTCTCGCCTCCTTTTTATTCTTGGAAATACCGGCTCGCACCCTGACATGGGAATTCCCTTCATCCAGTACAATATCGCCCCAGAGCAATTGGCTGAGTTCACCATGCCGGATTCCGGTGCGGGCAGACATCAAATAAGGCACCCGGCGATATTGTGGCGAACACTCCACCAATCGGCAAATCTCATCATCGGTAAAGGCCCGACGCTCCAGCGTACTGACCGTCTAGTCAACCTTCCCAACCGCCTTGAGCGGGTTGAATGCAAGGCGTCCCTGTCTAACCATCCAATTCAGGAAAATACAGGCATCGCTCAAATAATGGTTCGGAGTCCGTGGCGACAGATCCTGAATTCCTGACCTCCAGCGAACAAAGGAATCGCTTTTTTTGGAGAAAAATATAACCGCTGCCCCGACCCGACAAGTTGCGGAAGAAGTGATTTAATGAAGCGGGATGTTTTTTATTGGTTCAAATTTCCCATCCACAAAACGACTCCATTTGGGATATTCCCTTTTCACTTCATATAAAAACAAATTTTGTTCCCAATCTTCAATGCCTTCAAATGTTTCCACGGGAAGTTCAAAAGTTAATTTCACAGCCCGTGTTGAATTCATCGGAATATTAAGTTTTTTCATCAAACCTTTTGGAGCAATCCAAATTTCCTTTCTTGTTGTGGC
>JACNJI010000040.1 GCA_014382645.1 Verrucomicrobiota bacterium
AACGTAAGCGTCGACTACCGCGAGCCGTGGGCCCTCTTCCATGGCTGAACTTGGCGATGTCTTACCTGTTGGTTGCCATGGCACTGGGGCTTTTCTTGCTCAATACCCTCTCTGGCGACCGTCAGGACACCATAGCCAAGGCCGGGCAAGCTCCGGGTGACGAAACCAATGGGCAGAATATTCCAGAGAGTTTGGGCACTAATATAGCTTCGGGCGGAGAACGGGCTCGTTTGGGCAACGTCGGTCGAGGCGAAGGCGACGATGCTACGAAGGGAGGGGCCAATGAAGACAACCAGAATGCCATGCGGGAAGCACAGGTGCTCAATCCTGATATTGCCGGTGCTGTTGCCGGAACAGGTCAGCTGACCAATGTTTCCGCTCAAGAGATTCCGGATCAAGTTGATCCCGGCGAGGCTGACTTGGGCAAAGCCGATGCCGTAGACGAACTGTTGGCTCGCGTGGGCGAAGACGACGAAAACGTGGAAGTGGGGGATCCCGACGCCGAACTCGTGTTTGAGGCAGATGACAATTCGCTCGCTTTCGACATCACGGTATTTCAAGGCGATAAACGTGAACCTGACGTGGTGCGTAAGACTAAAGGTCAAGAGGTTCTTAATGTCCGTGCGGGCAAAAACACTCTAGGAATTGCTGTTCCCAAGTCCATGAGCGGTCGTTGCGATAAGTTAGGGAGGTTTTCCCGTTTACGTCGTGCAGGCGTACAGAATCCGGTTGCAGTGGAACGGGCCGTAACTAATTCACTTAATTGGCTGACGGACAACCAAAACGAGGACGGTTCATGGGGGAAGACTGCCCATGGTGCGATGACCGGCTTTGCCTTGCTTTGTTACTTGGGTCATTGCGACCTTACGGATTCCGTCGTTTACGGGGAAGCCGTAAGCAATGGAATCAACTATCTTGTCGACTTGGGCGTCAAGAAGGATGGCTGGCTGTACACCACTAACAATCGACACGGCGCCGCTTATGCCCAAGGGATCGCCACTTATGCCTTGGCGGAGTCTTACGGCATGACGGAGAAGGATTTTATTTTGCCAACGTTGGAAAAAGCCGTTCACCGAATTGTGTCCGGGCAGAAACAGGACGGTGGATGGTATTACTTGGAGGAACGCAAAGGCCCGAACAATATGCGATTTGATGACTTTGGAAAGAACGTCAAGGATGCCAGTGATACCTCGGTTAGTGGTTGGCAGTTCCAAGCTCTCAAGGCTGCTTTCAATACCGGTGCGGTTTTCCCGGGAGTCGAGCCAGCCCTTGAAGCGGCTGTGAAAAACTTTTATCGCGTATATTCACCCAAGAACGGTGGCTTTGGTTACCGCAAGGCTTCGGATACAAATAATATCAGACACAAGTTGACTGGCGTTGGTTCTTTGGGTGTGCAATCTTGGGAGACGGGACACCCTTCCAAAGAGAAAAGAAGAGAGGTTCTAACCAAGGCTACTCAACATATTCTAAAAGCCAATAAAGGCATGAGCTATGGGAGCGAAGACTCGAACCTGTATTCTTGGTATTATGATACCCAAGCTCTTTTTAATTACGGAGGCGTTGCCTGGACTTCATGGAATCGTCGGATGGAACCCATGCTTCTTGCGGCTCAAAACGCAGATGGTAGTTGGCCTGCCGAAGGAAGTAATCTGACTGCTAAACGAGGAGGGCAAGATGCCGACGTATATCGTACGACTCTTTGCACGCTTATGCTAGAGGTCTACTATCGTTACGTCTATTAAGGCGGTTTGGTGCTAGCTGTTTGTTCTATGTTTGCTTTACCACGCAAACTTCTCTTGTTACTCATATTGTGTGTGCTCACCTCTGTCGGTGCCCAATTTGGTGAGCTGCCTCTTAAGACTAAGGGAAAGTTAGATGGGATTCTATCGGCAAAGGGAAATTCTTGGATAGAAGTTAAGGATGATGAAGGATATCCACATCGTTATCTCCCGGGCTGGATCGGTGGTCCTCCAAATCGAGGAGGTGGTTACGATCGAGCTATTTTGAGTCAATTCGACGAAATTCCAGTCGGCAACCGTGTTCAACTTACATGGCATTGGGATGGCCATTTGCGAGTTGATCGCTTGAAATTGCTTCGCCCATATAAAAGAAAGGGGGTCGTGGTGGGCTCCATTGTCGATAAGGGAGAGATGTGGGTGGAGGTCCTCTCTGCCCGCTATGGCATTCCATCTCGTTATTACGTGAAATGGGTTGGAGGTTCACCAGGCAAAGGCGGAGGGTACGATCAAGCGACCATTTCCCGTATCGGAGAACTTGAATCGGGTTATGATGTCAAATTGGTCTGGTCTTATGACATTCGGCCACGCGTGGTTTCTTTGCTAGGCGTCGATGAAGATGAAGATGCTTTCGTGCCCTTTTACGAACAAGCTCGCACTATGCCAAAACCTAGTCCTGGCATACCTTCCCCACCTGCGAATCCTTTTGATGAAGTGCCTGGTTCCGTAAGTCCTTTCGACCAAATCGCACCCCCTGCTGCAACTGTTCCTGCCGGTAATCCTTTTGACCTGGCACACAAACCTTCTCCTGTCCCAGTTCCGAGTGTTCCTAATCCTTTTGATCAGGCGTCACCCGCACCAGCCTCAACCCCGGTGCCCTTTGATCCTAATATCCCCGCCAATCCTTTTGACGCACAACCATCCCCGGTTCCTGCCAGCCCGTTCGACCGATAGCTTGGTCTTTGACTAACTTTTCGCCGACCAATCCGTTCGCGAATGTTAGTACTCGAACCCTATTACCATAATTTTATGTGTTAGGGCAGAAGACTGTGGTCTTCAGATTTTTTCTCGGAAATGGTTGAGGTTTCCTTGTCGCGGTGAATTATTTCTCGTCTACGCTCGTCTAAAATACTCAATTTACTGCCATCCGGAAGAAACCAGCGTGCTCCCCAGGATTTGCCATCCAACCAAGCTCGCATTACGCGGTATCGTTTTTTTGTGATTCGTTCGTGAAGAGCGATTATGTGACTGTCTGGATCACTCG
>JACNJI010000176.1 GCA_014382645.1 Verrucomicrobiota bacterium
GCGCAACTGTTGCCCTACACAACGCTGGTCCGCTACTCTTCCGGGGATGTGCATGGGCTTGCCGGAGAGCTGTCCCTAGCGTTCCTTGGCGATGCGGAACTGGCTTCCATCCACGCGGATTTCTTGGCCGATCCCAGTCCCACCGACGTTATCACCTTTCCGGGCGAGGCATCCGATGGTCTTGCTGGTGAAATCTGCGTTTCCGTAGAGCGAGCCGAAATGGAAGCCGTGGCCCGAAGTGAACCCTTTGCCCGTGAGCTCACACTCTATCTCGTGCACGGCTGGCTGCACCTTGTCGGGTTCGGCGATATGGAAGACGCAGACCGTTTACTTATGCGAGAAGCCGAACGGGAATCCATGGGGGCTATTGAAAAAGCAGGCCTTATCCCTGATTTTCGACTCGCCCCGAAGTCGCTTGCCGAATAGTCATTCGGTTCACTTTCGTTTCCTTCGATGTTAAAGAAATTCCGCAACGCTTTCCTTACGGGTCTTCTTATTTTCCTGCCTTTGGGTACGACGATCTTCGTGCTCAATTTCTTGCTTGAGATGTTTGAAACGCCCGCAATGCGTTTTGCCGGCGGGATGGGGCTTAAGGAAGAGAGCTTCTTCTTTGGCTTGCAGACTTTGCTGGCTGTGGTCGGGCTACTGGTCGGTGTTCTTGCTCTCACTTCTCTCGGTTTTCTTTCCAATTACGTATTAGGCAAATTCTTCATTAACTCTGCCGAGAGAATCTTGGGCCGAGTGCCTTTCGTCAACACCGTCTATCGTACGGTGAAGCAAATCGTCGATACCTTCGGACAAGAAAATCGAGCCGTTTTCAATCAAGTGGTAATGGTCGAGTATCCCCGCCGAGACTGCTACACGATTGGTTTTCTGACAAACGATGCCGAGGGTGAGACCGAAGCCGTAATAGGACGCCAGTTGACCACCGTTTTCGTCCCGACCACTCCTAACCCGACCAGCGGCTTCCTTCTGTTTGTTCCCAAAGAAGAAGTGTTTGCTATGGACATGTCTTTGGGCGAGGGCATGAAGCTGTTGATTTCCGGTGGCGCGGTCATTCCCGAATACGATGCAAAGAAGGCGAAGAAAAAGGCGCAAAGTTCCTCCAAACGTGCTTCCACCAAGTCCTCGCCTTCAGTTTCCGCTGAAAAAACAGCGACCAAACCGTCTCGTTCGAGAACGCGAAAAACCAAACCTGATTCCTCCTGAATGGCCGCACCCACCCGTACCCTGCAAGGAATTGTCCTTAGTCGGGAGGAAAGCGGGGAGGGTAGCCTCCGCATGCGTGTCTTCTCTTCCGACGAAGGTCTCGTCCTTGTATACAAGCGTCTAGCTTCCAAGCGAGGCTCAGGCTCTTTGCCCGACCTCTTCGACGAGGTCGAATTACGGCTCAGTCGCCCACGAACCGGAGGCGACTCGGTATCCTTCGTCTCCGAGTGGCGACTGCTTCATCGTCGGCCCGAGTTAGCCCGCGGTCAGCTTCGTCTCAAGACGGCTTCCGACCTGTCTTTGCTTTATCAGAGAAACGGCGCTCACCTCGCCGAACCGGCACCGGTAGCCAAACTCCTTGCCGATTCTCTAGACTCTCTCGTGGCAGGATATCCGCCGGAAGCCGTTCACCTTAAAGCCCTTTACCGATTCGCTCGGGTCGAGGGTTACCCCGTAAAGGAGGCCTGGTGGCAATCCTTGCCTTTGGAACAGAGACAGGCTGCCGCGGAAACCCTGAACGTTCCCCTGCGGGAGCTTGTCCAAGATGAGTGTGCTATTGCGGAAATACTCGAATCCCTCCGACTTTGGCTCAACGCGGAGACCGAACTGCGTTGCTGAGGGTTCTCCGCCCTACGATCTTGCAAAGACTTGGCTACTTAACTATCGAGAAACCTCGACATGGGCATTTATCGTAAGGAAATCTTAATGCAATCCTCAGGGAAGGGGACTTTCGAAATCACCGGCGACGTGGCGGAAGGCGTGCGCGAATCGGGCCTTGCCGATGGGCTCGCTTCCGTATTTGTGCGTCACACCAGCTGCAGCCTCGTTCTCATGGAAAATGCCGATCCCACGGCAAGGCGAGACCTCGAACGCTTTATGGATGACTTGGTTCCCGACGACTATCCCCACTTCATTCACACCTACGAGGGGCCCGACGACATGCCTTCCCACATCAAGATGGCCCTAACTCGTTCGAGCGAAACGATTCCATTTGCCAACGGGCGGCTTCTGCTCGGTACTTGGCAAGGAATCTTTCTTTGGGAACACCGCGTGGCGCCTCACTCACGAAAAATCACACTCACCTGCGTTGGCGAATGAAAATACGCTTACTAACAATTCCATTCTTCGCTCTTGTCGGGGCATCCTTCTCCTTGTGGACGGGTTGCGGTTCTTCCGATCTGCCCGGCATCGAGGAAAACGATAGCGCCTACGATCGTGGTCGAGCTCACCTTCGCCAAGGGAACGAGGAGCCGGCTCTCGACGAATTTCTCTCCGTCACTCGGAGGATCGTCCAGTCTCCTCAGTCCCACATCGAGGTGGGGCGTCTCCTCATGAAGCTGGAGAATCGCCGAGATCCCGTGGCCGCCATCTACCACTACCGTCGTTTTATCGAGCTCTCTCCGGAGTCCAAGGAAGCGGCCACAGTGGGACAGCTCATTGTCACTGCAGAACGAGAAATCATTCGCAAGCTACCCGGGGAACCTTACATCGAGCATCTCGAAGCCCTTCGCCTGAGGGAGGAAACGCCTCGCATCACACGCGAATTGGCCGATATGCGCGTTCGCCTCGGTTTGCCTCTGGATACGGCGGACGCCCTGCAACCTTTGTCCACTGCTGCCCGTTCCACATCCCCACCATCCGTCCATCCTGCTCCCGTGAAACCGCCCGAGCCCTCCGTCGCTCGCGCTCATGTCGTCCAGCAAGGGGACAGCCTCCACGCAATCCGCAGAACGTTTTATGGCGACTCCGCTCCTATCGATCCCCTTTACCACCCGACACGCGACG
>JACNJI010000463.1 GCA_014382645.1 Verrucomicrobiota bacterium
GCGCACGCTGAGGCGGCGATCGAACAGGAAGCGCTCCTTGGCCAAGCCCGCGGCGGTCGCCTTATCACGATATTTATTCCACAGCTCGGGAGTCGTCTGGATAGGACCGTGCACGGTGTAAAAGGAAAGGTAGGCGAGAAAGGGCTTGTCCTTGTGAGCCTCGATAAAGTCGGCGGTTTCGCGACCGAGACGAAGTGTGAGCGACTCGCCTGCGGGTCCGGACTCGAGGTTTGGGTTTTGCCACGGGGAAAAGAAACCGCCGCGTGGACTGCCGACGTCCCAGCCGCCCTTATTGATCTCGAAGCCGTGGTCAGTGGGCCAGGAGCCCTTGCTCCCGAGGTGCCACTTGCCCGCAAAGAAGGTCTTGTAACCGGCCTTCTTCATGACCTCGGCCAAGGTGATCTCGGAGGCCCGCAAGTTGCGGTCGTACTCCGGCGGGAGGTGGCTGTCGTTTCGCTGGGTACCCCGCCAAGCCTCTCCTGCCCGGTCGCCGATCCAGGTGGTGATACCGTGATTGGTGGGATACTTCCCGGTCAGTATGCTGGCCCGTGATGGGCTGCAGACCTGGCAGGTGGCATAGCCACGGGTGAACTTCATGCCATCCTTGGCTATCCGGTCGATATGCGGACTCTCGTAATAGGTGGAGCCCTCGTTGCTTAGGTCACGCCACCCGAGGTCATCGGCCAAGATGAACACAACGTTGGGCTTCTTGGCATAGGCAGGAGCCAAGCAACTAAGGAAAAGGAGGAAGAGGATACAGTTTCTCATGAGGATGAAGTTGAGGTTAAAGCGAGGACTTCCCCGTCATGTACCCACCGTCGACGAACAGGGTCTGCCCAGTGGTGAACCCGGACTGTCCGACAAGGAAGTAGCAGTTGGCGGCCGCCAGTTCTTCCGCCGAACCGACCCGTTTCATGGGCACGCCTTCAATGTAGCGGGCCCGGCTCTCGCTGCCCGGAGGATTGTTGGTATTGAAAAGCTCGGTCTCGACGGGACCCGGTGCGACCGCATTGACCGTTATGCCGAAAGGGGCCAGCTCGAGGGCCCAGCTTCGGGTAAAGCTCACCATGCCAGCCTTGGCGGCGGCGTAGCTACTACGAAAAGGCACGCCGGCCACGACCATGCTGGAGGTGAAGAGGATACGCCCGCTGCCACGTTCCTTCATGTGAGGGACGACGGCTTGAGCGGCTTGTAGGGAGCAGCGCAGGTTGACGTCCACGCAGCCATCGAAATCATCGAGAGTGATTTCCTCCAGAGGAGCGGGATTCACAAGCCCTACGTTATTCAACAGACCATCGAACTTATGTTCAGCGGCAAGCTCATCAAAAAGCTCTTTTCGAACAGATTCATCCGATAAGTCGACGGAATGAAACGATCCGGGGAAATCGTCAGGTTGAGTACGAGCAAGACCGACTACAAAGTGACCTTGTTCGGCAAGCATTTTCGAAGTGGCAAGACCGATGCCTTTACTCGCTCCGGTAATCAGAATCTTCATTTATCAAGTATTAAATTATTATCAATTTCAAAGGTCTAACTAAAAGACGTCAATACGATCTGACACCATCCTTGAGCTTATGGCTTTCCTTCCCCAGTTCCCCAAGGGTGCGGAGGATAGCGGCGGGAATCGCTCCATTGGAAGCAATTGGCAAATCCAAGGTAACGGTTCCGCCTTCCGAGTTAATCAGATCAACACGATCCCTTAAGGTGCTTATGGGGAATCTTGACTCGGTTCCGGCGCCCCAGCCTTTAGCCAAAGGCAACAAAAGATGCCAGACAACCCCTTTCGGAGCGGGAAAGTTTTTCGGGGTCAGGGCCTTGCCCTTACCTTTCTTCGTCTTCTGATGAAAATCATGATTTTCACCCGAGGTAAAGGTCTGGTGGGGGCACAACTTTCCCTTTGTACAGAGAGAAAGGATCGGGTGAGCTCCGGCATTAAATGCCAGTTCGGCTTCCGGATTGCCTGAAAGAACGGCAGTTACCCAAGTGTCAATATTGTAGGATTCTTTCTTCAAGGACTCGTAGGCGTCCTTCATTTCCATCTTGTAACCGTCGAACCACCAACCGGAAACGAGCTTGCCATAGCGTTTCGACCATTCTCCACAGACATCGCCCCAGTTCTTTAGGAAAGTTGAATTGGGAGCTTGATTCTCACTGCGGCTAAAGCCCTTTACCTTACGAGGATGCGACATCGGATCCACTTCCGGCCCGACGGACTTGCCGTTTATGCTAGGCAAAGTATCGCCCATGGACTTGATCACCTTGTAATGGCGCATCGGTGCGCGAGCGGTCATGTAGAGGATCAGTCGGACGTCACGCTTCACAAGCTCCTTGCCGATCTCCATGATAAGATCCCGTCTAGAGGTCCACACACCATTTGGAACCCCCAGCAGTTTTTCATATGCACTGTTTGGAGCGCAGTATTTTCCCCAGTGTTGCCCAACGACAAAGATAACGTGGCCGGCACCGCTACTTTTAACCGAGTCGGCGAACCTTACGACATTGAAGGAATCGACCGCCTTGTTGTAGGACTGAGGAGTGTGATTCCGGAAAGCCTCGTAATGGAACATGAGCCCGTAACCGGTCCGCTCAAGCCAGCGACCCTTGCCTGCTCCCAAGGAATCGGAAATGGACAATATCCATAAGAAAAGAATCCACAGCCGGCGCATATGAGAAGAACGCTTCATTTCATCACCCTACCGGAGGAAGAATTACTTGGACACCCAGTCCGGAAGTTTGCCGTCCCCGGTATCTTTGCCCTTGAGTAACCAGCTAAGGTTGAAACGGGCCACAGTCGAGCCTCCCGAACTTTCGAAGTGGAGATAGATTTGTCCTTCGGACTTCGTCCCGGGACGGCCCGAGGTGATGGATGAGTAAGCGAAACGTCCTGCTTCCACCAGACGCTTAACGGGCCAGGTCTTGCCACCATCGAAACTGGCCCAAGCCGTTCCATAGTCACGACCACCCGCACTGTCGCAATTGCAGTAAATCATAATGTCTCTTCCCTTGACCGCGAGGCGCGTAAGCCCACCCATGCAACCATAGTTCGTGCTCTGTGGCCCGTCAGGAAGGATTTCACAAATGGAAAAGTCCTTCCAATTGACACCACCGTCCTCGCTCCATGCGTGCCAGCGACGTCGAGGATTGGCTCCCTCCTCCGCCCAATGCCGTCGTGTGTTATAGTAAACGCGACCATCAGAAAGTTCAGCCAAGGTCGCCTCGCCCGTTCCATTGGCAGGAAAAGGCGTGCTGGTGTTCCAAGTTTTGCCACCGTCGTCGCTGTAAATGGCATTGGTGTAGTGCTGGGGCCACTTGCTGCTATGATTCTTGCCCGCATAAAAGCGAGAGGCCCGGATAAGGCGGCCCGCATGCTTGCCGTGACGCAAGGTGATGCCGTGGTCGTTCATGTGCATGGACGGGGCGTTCCCTTTGCTGTCTGGTTTGATCTCCACCTCCAACGGTTTCCAACTCTTGCCGTGGTCCTTGCTCTTGTAGACGGTCAAATCGGCGGGGGGGTGATGCTTCTCCACGAAGGCAAAGATCTCGCCGTTGCGTTCGTTCACCGTGACACCTCCGCCCATGAATCCTTTGCCGACGGAGATCACAGGTCCCCAAGTGTCGCCTCCGTCTTCACTTCGCTTCACGACGACTCCGTTCCACACGGCAAGAACCGTACCGTCCATCGCAATCGCGACATTGGGGAAGCGCCCGCCTTTGTGAACCTTCGTAAGATCCAGCCTGGGTTCTCCCAGGAATGAATCAACAACGCCCTCAACCAGTAGACTGGTTGTCGTTTTGGCCGACTTAGCTAAAAGAAAAGCAGACGGTACATAAAGACACCAAAAAACAATCAGGAATTTGTTATAAAACATGGATAAGATTAGTTTATGTTTGGGGAAAAGAGATAGATTAACAAGCAAGATCAGTTTTCATCCCAAGCCAATCCCGTATTCATATTATAGTTGTAACAGATCATCCCCATTCGTCTTGCGATGATCATGAATTTATCTACATATCCTTAAGTAAGCACCCGACCGACAGGTGGTTCTTCTATATTCCGTCACTCCCATTAAACCCTAATCATCATGAAAAAAGCATACGTATTCATCGGTATTCTGCTTGCCGGTATAACCACCACTCTCCTTCTAGCGGAAGACGAGAGAGAAGACGAGAGAGAAGGCGACCGTGAAGACGGAAATCGTGAAAAGAGAGAGCACGTTGATGGCGAACTACGGGAATGGCTTGAAAAACAAAAGCACAAAATCGAGTCACTGAAAAAGCGTGGGCGTATCGAAGAAGCGGCCCACCTGATTAGTGAAACACGTAAAGTAATGGCAGAAAAAATGAGGCATCGCTCCGAAACCAACGAGCATAGCGGGCACCAGCACGCCGAGCGAGGGGAACGGGATCATGGTGAAGTAGACGAACTCCAGCTTTGGGCCAAACAAAGGGAACGTAAAATTCACGAACTAGCTGAGTCGGGCCAACACGAGGAAGCTAGGGAACTGCAGGCGGAAACGCGACGCATCGTGGAAGAAAAATTGAGCCACCGCAGCAACCAAGAGCGAGAACGGCACAATCGGGTGCAAGTGGAACATCGCGAACGCAATGAAGGAGAAGGCAAAAGGTTCGAGGGATGGGTAGACGAACAGAAACGCCGCATCCATGACTTGCGCGAGAACAACCGCCGGGAGGAAGCCCAACGTCTGGAACACGAACTCGCGGAGAAAATAGAGCATTACCATCACGAACACGAGCGCGAGCAGCGTGACAGGGAACACCACGAAGGCGATCGGCACATGGAAGATAAGCTAAAGCACTTAATGGTAGCCATCGAACATCTCCATGCAGCTGGTATGCATGACATTGCCGAGGAAGTGGAGCGACGCGCTCATGGCGACCACAACCGCCGCGACCACCAGGAGAACAACCGTGATCACGGAAACAACGAAGTGAATCAATTGCGCGGTGAAGTGGATGAATTGAGACGCGCCCTGCACGAAATGCGAGAGGTTGTCGGTCGGCTTCATGAGGGACGAGAAAACCGTCGCTAAGACTACTTTAGGAAGCCACTGAGGCCACCGTCGCTAAGTGCCGGTAGCTTGTGTGACGTTTAGTCCGCGTTGATGAAGCCCGGGGGCTTGATCTCAAGCTCGTGCTTCGGGCTGCTTTGGGAGTGCCTCGGCCAAAACGACAGGGGCATGGAACAAACACGCCTGTAAAGTCAAGATGGGAAGCAGAAAGGATTTTTTCACGGTCAGTTCAAATTGACCCATTGTAAGCTTGAAGCACAAGTAAGCACTTTTGACGAAGCCGGCATACTCACCCACCAAGTAGAACAAAGGGTGAGCATCTCTAAAAAAGTCAGCGAAAGAAAGTCGCCATCAGCTATTCTTGAACAACGGCCCGGGCCGACCGGTCGCCGACCTCGAAGTATCCCAACGGACGCCCTGCCCCACCCTCCGCATCGGCGATCATCCAGACTGCTCCGGGGCGAGTGCGTTGGCGGTAGAGTCCACCGGGAGCAATCACCGCATAGGGCTTGGTGCCGCCGGCTTGATCCATCCACAAGAGTTGTACCTTGCCCTTCCTGCGGTTCACGAACGCGACGTCGAAAGATCCGCCGTCCGGTTTAGAAGGTGGCGCCTTAGCTCCCTTGGCGAGTGGTTTCCACTGCAGGGCCGGCAAGGAATCGAGCTTGGGTTCGACGGGCTCGGCGAAGGTTTTCGGCGCGAGGGAGCGCAAACGATCCAAAGTTGCGTGGTGCTTATACTCAGTCGCCAAGTTGTTCCATTCGAATGGATCGTTCTTGGTATCATAGAGTTCCTCGCCACCATCCACGTAATGAACGTATCGCCAGCGCTCGGCGCTGAGGCCGAAGCTGCCCGGGTGATGGAGGTGGGTAATGGAAACATGAGGCCACTCGGCCTTGGGTTTAGCAAGGAGGGGAACAAGGCTTGGTCCATCATGGACTTCACGTGGCGGCAGACCGCACAGCTCGAGCAAGGTCGGGGCGAGGCTGAGCAGGTTGACCGGCTTGGAGCAAGTGCCGGGACGAGTCCCAGCGGGCAGACCCGGAACGTCTTTGGGCACGCGAAGAATGAACGGCACACGGGAACATGCCCGCCATGCGGTGAACTTTTGCCAGTGTTCCTTTTCCCCGAGGTGCCAACCATGATCAGACCACAAGGCCACGATGGTGTTGTCCGCGTGCGGACCTTTCTCCAGCGCGTCGATGACGCGTCCCAGCATGGCGTCGGCAAAGTAGATCGAGGCGAGGTAGCCTTGGATGCCTTGCTTCCACTGCTTGTGAGCTTGAATATGGGCAAAGTATCGATTGCGGGCCAAGTCCTTGCCTGCCTTCGGGAGATCTTCGAGGTCATCCGCTCGATAGCCTGGCGGCAACTGGATCTTGTCCAGTGGAAAAGCGTCGAAATACTTTTTCGGCACGAACCACGGCTCGTGCGGACGATAAATGCCGCAGGCCAGAAAGAATGGTTTCTCCTGTTTCTTGGACAAGCGCTCACCAACCCATTTGGCGACCGAGTAATCGCCGCCGTATTCCTCGTCGGTGGCATCGAGCGGTCCCCAGTCGGTCTCATAGTATTGCCATGGACCGCCGCGCGGCAGGCTGACGGGGCGTTTAGGAGGGCCCAAAGTATCCGGAAACGGGTTTTCGGTTTCCTTGGCAGGGAAGTACTCGTCCCAGGATCGAGCGTCGATGAAGTAGTGCAGCATCTTGCCCGAACCACCCGACCAGTACCCCGCCTTGGAAAAGGTCTTAGGCAACAACTCGGCGTCGGGCAGGGCTTCACGCATCTTTTGCCCGTTGCGGTAGAGTCCGGATCGATGCGGCGATATCCCGGTAAATACCGCGGTGCGCGATGGATTGCAAGCTGGCGCCGAACAGTGGGCGTTGTTAAACAAAACCCCGGAGGCGGCCAAACGATCGAGATTCGGCGTCTTGGCCCGGGGATGCCCACCAAGGCAACCGACCCAGTCATTGAGATCGTCGATCGCGATAAAAAGGACGTTGGGGTGCTCAGCGGCTTGGCATTGAACAACCAAAGCCCAAAGTACACCGAACCAAATAGCCTTGAACGAGCGATTCATAAAAGCTTTTTACGAGCGTAATTTGTCAAAATCAAAGAAATGAATTCCCGCAAATGGACTTGGCATTTTGAATTTATCAAAAAAAGAAAACTTTCATCAAAGCTAATCGAAAAGTTCAATACATTGCTTCGCAACTGTAAAACAGGCTTCCTTTTTCAGTGATGGGAGGCAACACTGCCTATCATGCAAAACATTCACAGACGCTCCTTCCTCCGCAACGCCGCGTTCGGTGGCGCCGCGGTAACCTTAACGCCCTCGCTCTTCGCCATCGCAAAGGACGACCCCAATCGATTCCAGATCGGGATTCAGGAGTACACCTTCCACCGCTGGATCGGTCGCAAGCTAGACCACCTCGACTACCCGGCCCTCTGCAAAGAGAAACTCGGCATCACGCACATCGAGTACTGGAACCGACCCTTCGGCGGCAAACACACAGACAAGAAATACGTCGGGGAATTGGTTAAGCGTACCACTGGCGAGGGCATGAAGAACGTCCTCATCCTAGTCGATGCCAAGAACCAGCTCGACGCGACCAACAAGGACCAACGTGACAAGGCGGTCGACGAACACAAAGGCTGGATCGATTGCGCCGCCCAACTCAGTTGCGATGCAATCCGCGTAAATTGCCGCTCGGGCGGAAACCCCGAGGCCAACCTGAAAAACGCGACCGACGGCGTAGGTCGACTCTGCGACTACGCCAAAGGCACCAAGGTAAAGGTGGTGATCGAGCCGCACGGTGGTCATTCCCAGAACCCCGACTGGCTCCTCAAGGCGATGGATGCTCTGGACCGCTCCAACGCCGGCATCCTTCCCGACTTCAATAACTTTGGTCGCTACGACCGCTACGACGGGGTGTCCAAGAGCTTGCCCTTCGCCCCTGCGGTCTGCGCCAAGGCCATCAAGTTCGATGAAAAGGGAAACGAGACCCACACCGACTACTTTAAGATGCTCAAAATTGTCTATGACTCCGATTTCTCAGGCGTCATATCAATCGAATTCGAAGGGGGCGGAATCGACCCGATTGAAGGCTCCCTGATGACGAAGAAGCTAATCCTCAAGGCACTTGAGGCTGCCAGATCATAAATAATCCATAATGATTGAGCGTTTCCCTAAGGGATCGCCCTACTCATCCAAACGATGAAAATTGACAGCCCTTACCTAGTGCCGTTCGACGGTAGCTTTGACATCGCTGATGCTTCCATGAATCCCCCTGAGGGTGCACCTGATCGAAAGTCCTGCAGAAAAGCCCTCAAAAAATCGATCGGCGATTTGCGAGAACTTCAGGAAGCTCTCTATGCGGAAGACCGACGATCACTGCTGCTGGTATTTCAAGCGATGGACGCAGCGGGCAAGGATGGAACAATTCGGGCCACCACTTCCGGTGTAAACCCTGCTGGTTTCCAAGTGTTTTCCTTCAAGGCGCCAAGCAAGGAAGAACTTGATCACGACTTCCTGTGGCGACTGAACCGTGCCCTGCCTGAGCGTGGACGTATCGGAATATTCAACCGCAGCCATTATGAAGAAGTGCTCGTATTGCGAGTACACCCCGAGTACCTCGGAAGCCAACGCATAGACGTACCCAACGATCTGGGCGATCTCTGGACCGAGCGTTTTGCGTCCATTTGCGACTGGGAAAAACACCTTGCCCACAACGGTACCGACATCGTGAAATTCTTCCTTCACGTAAGTCCTGACGAACAGGCTCGTCGATTCCTGAGGCGACTCGACACCCCTGCAAAGAACTATAAGTTCTCCGCCAATGACGTTGCTCAACGCGATCATTGGGAGAGCTATATGAATGCGTACCAGGAAACCTTGAACGCCACCTCGAGGGAACACGCTCCGTGGTACGCCATTCCCGCCGACGACAAGCCGTTCATGCGCATGACTGTAGCCGACATTATAATCCGCCAGTTAAAGGCAATGAACCTCAAGTATCCCGAACTCCCCCAGAACGAGCGCGACAAAATGGCGACTGTCCGTGAAAAACTCCAAACCGAACTCGGCGAGTAAACGGCAAAGACATTTAACCTGTCGGTCCATCACCCACGGATTTCGAAGAATCCTCTTTTCTCTTCTTCCGACCAGAGAATTGAGACAGCATCATCCCTACAAACATGAGAATGCAACCGGACAGTTCGCGGTTGCTCAAGATCTCGTTCAGCATCAACCAGCCAGCCATCACCGCAAAGACCGCTTCCAAGCTCAACAGAATCGCCGCCCGACTGGGTTCGACGTGACGTTGAGCCACGATCTGCAAGGTATAGGCTATTCCGACTGAGACCAGTCCGGCATAAAGGATGGGGCCAACGGCATCCACCATCGGGGCCATGGAGACGTCCTCGAGAAACAGGGCCAGAATAAAGATCAACCCGGCGCAAATGGCGTATTGAGCCACGGCCAGCTTCAGGGGGTCAAACCTCTTGGAGGCATACCCGACGATCTGGACGTGAATCGCACAAAACAATGCCCCGACGAGCACTAAGGAGTCGCCCTCACCGAGGACTAACCCTTCCGTCACGCTGAGGAAGTACAGGCCTACCGTGGCCAGGATTGCACCCAGCACCGTAAACCATCCGATGCGTTGC
Organism: Verrucomicrobiota bacterium; assembly: GCA_014382645.1. GTDB lineage: Bacteria > Verrucomicrobiota > Verrucomicrobiia > Opitutales > Seribacteraceae. The sequence continues at coordinate 9,699 of JACNJI010000463.1, forward strand.
CTAAGGTAAAACCCGATGATCGGCACGATGACGAGATATAGCCCGGTGATGAACCCGGCTTTGCCCGCCGTGGTATACTGGAGCCCGACCTGCTGGAGGGCGGCCCCGCAGAACAAGGCGAACCCGGCAACCCCTCCAAGAATCCAAAACTGTTTTCCGGTGGCTACCGGATGGGTACTTTTCTTGCGCAGAAACCAACAAACGGGAAGAAGCGAGACAGTCCCAAGGAGAAAGCGCAGGGCATTGAAGAAATAAGGCCCCATGTGATCCATCGCCATATGCTGCGCAATGAAGCCGAACCCCCAGATCACGGCGGTCAGCAAAAGCATTACATTCGCTCTCAGCAACATGGCGGACAAAAGAGAATTTCTAGAGACGTTGAAGAAAAAGCGGAGCGAGAAGATTATTTTTTAGGATCCGCCGTCGTCTCCGGCAGGAAGGACTCGATTGCCTTGGCGACTTGCTCACCCAGTTTCCGGTTACCCAGCTGGATGAAGTGGACGTCGTTGGCGGCAATCGCGTACTTGGTCAACTGCGGTTTCATGAAAGCATGCAGGTCGTTTACCTCCACGCCGTTTTTTGTCATCACACCACGGGCGACATCGAGATACTTGCGCTCGAGTTCGGGAGATATCCGGATGTTTTGATTAAACCTTCGTTCCATCGTTTTCTCTTTGGCCGGGCAGGCAGGCGTGGTGGTCGCCCAAATGAGTTTTGCTTCCGTCTTTTTCAAGCGACCGACCAGAGACTCGAGTCTCTTCCCGTAGGCTTCCGGGGAACGATCCTCCTTGTGATATTCCCAGCCGTACATGTCCCACAACCCCCAGTTGAAATGAATCAAATCCCATTCTTCCTTCCCTAGCCACTCCTCGATTCTGGCAACCCCACGGATGGTTGGACCGGCGTTTCCCTTGTGACGCTTGACTTCTGCCACGCCCTTGAGGTTATCGATGACGTGTGGAGTATACCCGATTGAGATCGAGTCCCCGATGATCAGAACCTTGGGCAACTCCTTCCCCTGCACGCCCTCTTTGGCCATGCTTTGGGCAAGAAAAAGAACAAAAAGGGTGAGCGAAAGAAGGAGTGATTTTTTCATTTGAGTCGTTCTTTCCAGTACAATGACGGAAAATGAGAGTTATTGATTGAAAAGTTGAAGTCAACCGCTCCAGCGCTTCACCCTCAACGCTCCCCATAGACCGGCGGCTTCCAGTCCCCTTGCCTCCGCCCTTGGGGGCGTACGCCGACCGCGTCGGCGGGGATGGGATGATCCTTGACCTGAAGGAGTGGGAGGTCGTCGGGAAGGTGCTTGATGAGCATATCCTTGAACTCGATAGTCATGGGTGGGCCGCGGTGCAACTGCATGGCGAGCACGCCGACGAGTGCCCTGCCCTTCTCGTCGAGGGCGATGAGAAAGGCAGTGGGGGGAAAGTCGATCCAGTGAAGGTGGAGGGTGACATCGACCAGGGTGGGGGATTCGTGCCATTCGCCGGGTGCGAATTCCTTGACCTCGAACTTTCCCACAATCCAGCGTTCACCCTTTGGGTCAACGATAACTTGCTCCCCCGTGTGAGAAAGAATACGTCGGCCCTTTTCCTCGTAGAGCATACCGTTGTATTGGGATTTGTCGGCTACCACGTCGCACTGGTAACCAGTCACCACGTCGAGCCCGAACTCGGGGGCGTGGGCACTGCGGTACTGGATACCGCTGTTGCCTCCGGCGGAGACTCGCACCTTCACCTTGAGGTCGAAGTTGCGCACGGTGGCCACCTTCCAGGTAATGAAATGGTTCATCTTGAGCGTACCGTCGGCCTTCCCGGTCAAGACTCCATTCTTAAGCGACCAAAACTTGGAGTCACCGGACCAACCGCGCATTCCGCCACCGAGGAGACTGGAAAAACCGTTGGCTCCCGGACGGTTGGCCACGGTGGCGGCCGCCTTGGGGTGCGGAGGCGTGGAAACTCCCAAGGAACCGTTCATGGGGGACAGAGGCCCACCCAGTTCGGCCACCCGCTTATCCGTCAGCTGGCGAAATTGCTTGAGCGTCTTGCCATGCTTGGGATCTTGGGCGAGGTTGGTCAATTCGTCGGGATCGTTCTTGAGGTCATGGAGGAACTCGTAGTTGTCCTCGTCGACGTAACGGACGTACTTGTAGCGGTCTGTGCGCAGGCCCTCAAAGGCGGGGATGCGATGACGCACCGCGAAATGCTCGTGAAAGGTCTGCTTGCGCCAATCATCCGCCTTGCCGGTTGAAACGATGGGCTGGAGGCTTAGCCCCTGGTAGCGCTCGGGCACGGAGACCCCGGCCCAGTCGAGAAAGGTAGACGGCAAGTCGAGGTTGAGGGCGGCATGCTCCACTACTTGACCGCGGGCGGCTTTGGGAGCGCGGGGGTCGTGGATGATCATGGGCACGCGGAGCGATTCCTCGTAGTGGGACCATTTGCCGGCGAACCCGCGGTTGCCCAGATGGTAACCGTTATCGGCGGTGTAAACGATGATGGTGTTGTCGGCCAATCCCTTCGCTTCCAAGGCCTTGATGAAGCGACCGATTGCGTTGTCGATGCCGCTCACCATGCGGAGGTAGGCGCGCATGTTGGTACGGTACTTGGTCTCGGTATTCCAACGCCAGAAGAAGCGCTCGCGGTTGATCGTGGTCTTGAGGAAATCGGGCTGTTTCTCGAAGATATAGGAATCGTTCAGTCGGGGCGGTGCGATCTCGTCCTCCTCGTACATACCGTCTACCGCCCGGGGCCACGGGAAGTGCCCGATGCCCGGCCGACGGTCGCTGTCCTCTGCATGACAGGCGTTGAACCACATATTGAGGGCAAAGGGTTTGTCCTTTGGCTGGTTCTCGATGAACTCGATACCACGGTCCACGATCAGCTCGGTCTCGTGGCGCAGGGAGCCATCGGGTTGCTTCTTGTAAAAGGGGTTGCGGCCGATCGGTTGGTACACGTCGAAGTGATCGGCGGCTTTCCAGCCTTTAGGCATCTTAGCGTGCCACTTTCCCGCAAAACCGGTGCGATAGCCCGCCTTGCGCAGGAGGTCGACGTAGAGTTCCTCAACGATCTCGGGACGAGCGGCGTCATGCCTACCCGGGGTACCGTAGCTTCGTCCCGTGAGACCGGTCAATATCGTAGTTCGGCTGACCCAGCAAATGGACTGACTGACAAAAGCATTGGCGAAGCGCGTGCCCTCCGCGGCTAGGCGATCAATATTGGGCGTTTTGACCAAGGGGTGGCCGTAGCAAGCGAGCGAGCTGGAGGTCTGGTCGTCGGCAAAAAAGAAGACGATATTGGGTTGCTTGGCCGCTTGGGCCAAGCACGTGAACAAGAAGCAAAGGGAGGGGAGGAGCTTTTTCATTTTGTAAAGAGGCGTTCCTGTTTGGCTTCTTTAATGAGCAAGGTCAATGTTCGCTTGCTAGGCGACAAGATCTAATTGCATCATTTTTGCATCGCAACCACTGCATAGGTTAGCCAAAAGGAAAAAATGAAATTCTTAACCGCCTTATCCCTTCTTGTCGGCATTAACGCCTTCGCCGAAAAATTGGCGGACCCGCCGAAGTGGCGCCAATGGGAATTGGGTCCCTCGGACACGATCGCAGCAGACAAGGCCCTCGACACCTTCAAGATCGCCCCGGGCTTCGAGCTACAGCTCTTTGCCGCCGAGCCCATGGTGGTGGATCCCGTGGCGATGGCCTGGGACGGCGACGGTCGGGCATGGGTGGTCGAGATGCGCGGCTACATGCCGGATGTCGCAGGCACCGACGAGAACAAGTTGAAGGTGGGCAAGATCGTCGTGCTCGAGGACACCGACAACGACGGCAAGGCGGACAAGAAGACGGATTTCTTGGACGAGCTAATCATGCCCCGGGCCATCGCCATGGTGGACGGCGGCGTACTGGTGGCGGAACCCCCCGTGATCTGGTACTGTCAGGACACCGACGGCGACCTAAAGTGCGACAAGAAGACCAAGGTCGGCAACTATGCCCGCCAAGGCCCGGTGGAGCACACCGACAACGGCCTCGTGCCTTGCCTCGACAACTGGATGTACAACGCCAAGAGTTCCAAGCGCTTCATCTTCCGCGACGGTAGCCTGATCACCGGCAACTCGAGCTTCCGCGGCCAATGGGGTATTTGCCAAGACGATTACGGACGGCTCTACTCCACCAGCAACTCGCGCTACCTGAATAGCGACTGGGACATGTATCACGGGGCAGCCGGCGCCTTTTCCAACCCCTCGGTGGGCACGGTGGACATCAACTCGATCAGACCCAACCCAGGAATCAACCGTGGCTACCAACCGCAGATGCTGCGCAAGGACGGCCGCCTCGCCCGCATCACCGCGATTTCCGGTCCTGGAGTGTACCGCTCCGACCGCTACCCCGAAGGGTATGCCGGAGCCGCCTTCATACCCGAGCCGGCCGCCAATGCGGTGACCTGCCACTGGTTCAAGGAAACGGAGAAAGGCCTTGGCCGAGGCACTCACCAACTTTTTCCGGACAAAGATTTCGAGAAGCGCGAGTTTCTCTGCTCCACCGACGAGCGCTTTCGCCCCGTCAGCATATACAACGGACCGGACGGCTGCATCTACGTGGTCGACCTCTATCGCGGTATCCTACAGCACAAAGTGTACGTCACCAGTTTCTACCTGAAGCCCTACATTCTGGAACGCAAACTGGAGGTGCCGGTCGGAATGGGTCGCATTTACCGCATCGTCAACAAGGCCAAAGGGCGTAGCAAGACGCAGCCAAAGCTGCAAAGCGCCTCCGTCGGGGAACTGGTAAAGACCCTTTCACATCCCAACGGATGGTGGCGCGACACCGCTCAGCGCCTGCTGGTCGAGCGCCGCGACAAAAAGTCGATCCCCGTCCTCCAAAAGGTGATCAACTCGACCGAAAACCATTTGGCCAAGGTCCATGCCCTGTGGGCCTTGGAAGGCATGAATTCCCTCAACTTGGCAACGATTTCCGACGGCTTGGAGGATGAACACGAGAAGGTACAAATGACTGCTCTAGTAGTCTCCGAACGACTGCGAGCCACACCGGAACAGGACAAGGCGATTGCCGCCCTGCAACCTCTGACAAAGAGCAAGTTTGAACAAGTGGCCAAGCTGAGCGACCAAATGATCAAGCGCCTGAATGGTGAGATCATCGCCAAGTCCGGCGGTCCCCCGAAGATCAAGAAAATGCCCAAGGGCGAACACGGCGAATCAGTCAAGCGGGGCGTCCAAGTCTACAACATGTTGTGCATCACCTGTCACCTGGCCGACGGCAAAGGAGCGGAAAACCTAGCTCCACCGCTGGCGGACTCCGACTGGGTACAAGGCTCCCAAGAACGCCTAATTCGGCAACTCCGCCGCCACCCCACCACGCCGATCACTTCCTTGCGCCCCTTCTTCTCGGCCTTCCAAATTTCTAGCACGAGG
>JACNJI010000038.1 GCA_014382645.1 Verrucomicrobiota bacterium
CCGAAAACTCGTCATCTCGCTCTTCAAGTTCGTTCTCAAATCTTCAAGTTCCTTTTTCTGCTTTCCCAGTTCTTGAAAATCAAGAGCGATGGCTGATTCGCGAGCATCTTGGTCTCGCTGGCGTTCAAGCAGTTCCTCCCTAAGGGCATTCAGCTCTTTGGAGAGTTGATTCATAGAGTGAGTTTCCTGTGGAGAATAACTGGTGTCATCCGCATCGAACTCCACACTGGTGAATTCGGCCTTGATTTCTGGCTTTTCCTTGAAGAGCGCATCCTTGTTCATCAAAACAAGGGTGCCGGAGCCAACAAATGACAAAAGGACGGCTACGACGATAATTATAGCTGGAGGTACATTCATAGGTGGTTTCTGGTTGTAGGTTTGAGAGCGTATCTGGCTCCAATCACGTCTTCAAGTTCGCGTTCCTCTTTTTTTAATTCCAAATGAAAATGGTCTTCTTGCCTACGTGCTTTAAGGTTTGATAGACTTTTCTCGTATCCATCCGCCTTAACATAGGAGGTGCGGGCCTTTTCCTCTACTCGCTTGACACGGTTCGCCTTGTTTCTTTGTCGTAGCAAGCGCTCTTTCGCAAGATTTACAGCCTGCTGAAAGTTGGCTTGCTCTGCACCTGTGAAACTCTTTGCCCTACAGGCAGCTACTGCCTCGCGCAACTCATCCAAGCGACTGATGCAATCGGCAAGTTTTTCTTCATTCAACTCGCGCTGGCGAATTGCATTAGCATAAGCGGACAATGCTTCCTCACGAGCCATCTCGCGAAGGTTGAGTAAGGTTTGCAAACGAAAATGGAAAGCTCTCACGAGAATATTGCCGAAAGCTTGCGGAAGGCGTCCTCTCGGGTGTGGAGATCATCGTAGCGTTGCTTGAGAAAGTTTTCCACTCCGGGATATTTCTCGATGGCAAGATCGATGCGGGGATTTGATTTTTTTACGTAAGCCCCGACGTTGATGAGGTCTTCATTGTGGCGATAAAGAGCGAGTAAGTCGCGAGCCTCGGAGATAAGGGACATTTCTTCCTCTGTGCAAACTGCTCTATCCAAGCGACTAACACTCCGCAACACGTCTACGGCAGGAAAATGATTGGCGTTAGCGAGCTTGCGACTAAGCACAATGTGACCGTCCAAAAAGCCACGAACTGCGTCAGCAACGGGCTCATTCATATCATCGCCCTCCACCAAAACGGTATAGATTGCGGTAATGGCACCTGCGTCACTCATTCCCGTTCGTTCCAAGAGCCTCGGCAAAATGGAAAAGACAGAAGGGACATATCCACGAGAAGCGGGAGGTTCGCCTACCGACAAACCAATTTCTCGCTGGGCCATGGCAAAACGAGTCACGGAATCCATCAATAAAAGAACATTCGAACCCTCGTCCCTAAAACCTTCCGCTATGGCAGTCGCAAGAATGGAGGCTCTGATACGCATGGGGGCGGGTTGATCCGAGGTGGATATCACGATAACCGATTTAGCTAAGCCCTCGGGTCCCAAATCGTTCTCTACGAATTCTCTAAGTTCACGGCCACGTTCTCCGACCAGAGAAATTATATTTATATCCGCCTCCGACCCGCGAGCGACCATGCCAAGCAAGATTGATTTACCTACACCAGAACCAGCGAAAATACCGATCCTTTGCCCGCGACCGAGGGGGACAAAAGAATCTATCGCCTTGATGCCTGTAGCAAAAGGTTGCCGAATCAAAGCACGAGAAAGAGGATTCGGCGGTTCGGCGAAGAATCCTTCACGAGATGCGGCTCGCAAAGGTCCTTTACCGTCAAGCGGACGCCCCATGCCGTCGATTACTCGCCCTAACAAAGCAGATCCGCAAGGCACCTCGTTGCTGTTCGGTTTTGCCGTCACCTGACAACCAGGATGAATGCGGTGAACACTTTCCAAAGCCATGAGAAGGACCATATTGTCCCGAAAACCAACAACCTCAGCCTCCGTACGCTCATCGTTGCGTGTTGAGGTAATAGTACAGGTTTGACCAATGCTTACCTCGGGTCCCTCAGACTCAATGATTAGGCCAGTGACGCGCCGGACGGATCCCACTTTGTCCGCTGGGCGAGCCCCGCGAATACCGGACTCCATCAAATCGAGACGCTCTCCAATGGAAGCAATCATTCTCCCTTGAGTTCAGTCTCGAATTTGCGAAGCTTGGTGGCGATGCGTCCATCGAGAAGGCCAAAACGACTTTTTATTTGGCAATCGCCACGAGAAAGAGTGGGGTCTTCATGAAAGCTAACATTTGGATAGCCTTCGAGCAAGGCATCATCGCCGTCCAGTCCCTCGAAAATACCTGCGATAGCTCCGGCAAAACCGCTTTCTTCGCCCTCCCCTTCGGTTGAAGCAGGTTCATCATCACGGGCAAAAGCCTTGAGTAGATTCAGGTCATCGGCACAAAGATAAACTTCGAGCTTCTCATCATCATGGGAAAACTCTGCCACCAAATTTTTGATGATGGCTTCCACGGTTTCGCGGTCCAATGGCGTCTGCCCTAGAACCCGTTCGGCAATACCGATCACTAAATCCGGCAAACGGCGATCAAGTTCCTCCAACACGCCATTCACTTTAGCTTGAGTGGCTGAGAGCAAGTCCTTCTGCCTCTGACCATACTCGGAGCGAAGTTTCCGAATTTCCTCTTGATAGAATGCGGTGGTCTCGGACTTTCCTTGCTCTAGGGCAATCCGAGAATTGGCAACTGCGTCTCCGGCAGGAACAGGAGGGTCGCCAACAAAACCGACGGTAAACGCCTTAGGGGGTTCGGCAAAAGAAATGACCTTACTGTACGACAACGTCGCCTCCACCGGTATCCAGAATGATTTCCTCATCCTCCTCAAGTTCGCGAACGACCTGTATGACTCGGTCCTGTGCTGCCTCGACTTCGGAAAGACGTTTCGGTCCAAGGAATTCGAGTTGCTCCTCCAACGCCTCAACTGCCCTTTTCGACATAGTCGTGTAGATAA
>JACNJI010000037.1 GCA_014382645.1 Verrucomicrobiota bacterium
GGGCGCCCCATCCGGCGGTACGGCAGCGGAGCGCCTTGGGCAGGGTCTGCCGCCAGACCCCGGCACCACGGGAGGCCGACAGACGGAATAGGTCGCCAAAGGGCCCCAGAGCGGAGAGATGACCAACATCGAAAGGGGGTGTGCACAGGGCCCCCTTGAAGTTCCCGCCGGTCTTTCGAACGGGTTTGGAGGACCAGATGATTTTGCCGTCCTTTGGGTTGAGGCAGTGAACATTGCTTGATTCCTTGCCGTCCCCCATGGTGTAGATTCGACCTCCGCTCACGCTTACGCTGGAAAACCCTGCTCCCACCCCGGTCGCTTTCCATAGCAACTTGGGGCCACCCTCCGGCCATTCGTCGAGAATGCCGGTTTCGGTGGAGACTCCGTCGCGATTCGGCCCGCGCCATTGCGGCCAGTCGGCGGCGAAGGTCGACAGCGCGAAGGTCGACAAAGTAAGGATTAGTATGGAAAGCTGTGTTTTTTTCATAATGGGTGTTGATCCGTGGTTGCTCCATTCCGTCACCTCGTGTCCGGACTGCAATTACAAAAGATGCCCGGAATGCGGTTTCTTGAAAGCGCCCCGAAGGAATTTCACTACGGTCTCAGGCAAGCAACTCTCCCAGAGACCTGACTAATCGAGATCCTCGAGGATGGGGTCGAATTTGCCGCAAGGTAAGGAACGCTTGCCAAAAGATCACGCCACCTTCGGGTGGCTTGACCTACGCATCGTCTCCATCCGTACCGTTGACCGTGGATTGCGACTCAAGTCAACAACCAGATCAATCATCCAATCCAGACGGGAATCTCCTCCCGACTACGCCACCTTGGACTTCTCGTAGAGGTATTTCTGGAACTCCACGAACAACCGACCGATCTCGGCGGCATCGCCCAGTTCCCGGATCGCGTCGTGGATGCCTCCATACTTCAGTTCGAGAATATTTTTCAGCTTCTCTGGCTGTAGTTCGCTTACGCCTTCCTTCACGTACTGCGTGAGCACGAAGTCTAGAAAGGCCTGTTGCTTGTCCTCGTAGTGCGAAAAGATCAGGTCCTTGTTTTCCGTCACTCGCTCTTCCCGGGTCTGGGTGGCGAGTGAAAAGGCGATGTAGGCCAGCACGTCGAACACGTCGCTCTTTTCTGCCCCGATTATCTTCTTGGCCTCTTCCAGTTGCTCGATCGAGTAGCCCTTTTCCGACAATCCTTCCATCAGGGACTTTCGGGTATCCGGCTGGCTCCAAATCTCGCGTAATTGTTTTTCGTCGTGAAAGAAGGCGGGTAAATCACCGAACAAGTTCTGCACGAATTCAGCGGCGGAGATCGGGTGCCCATCCGCGTGCCAAAAAGTGGTTTGCGACATGTGCTGGATCTGGCGTTCCTTGCCGTCGGCCAAGGTGATTTTCACTATTTGCTTCTTTTTCCCGTATTCCCTTTCCGGCGGTGGTTCGCTGACTATGTCGTCGTCCTTTTCCTCACGCGGCTTCGGTTCCGCAGGTTCCAGCGGTTCGCCGTCCCATTCCTCGTCGTTGAAGTGCTCGTAGGCCTTCACGAAATCGTGAATGGTGAAGTAATCTTTTCCGTCGAAGGTGCGGGTGCCCCGGCCGATGATCTGCTTGAACTCGATCATCGATTTCACCGGTCGCATCAGCACGATGTGGCGAACGTTTCGCGCATCCACTCCGGTGGAAAGTTTTCTTGATGTGGTGAGGATGGTGGGGATGGTCTTCTCGTTGTCCTGAAACACACGCAACTGCTGTTCGCCCAGTTTGCCGTCGTTCGCCGTCACTCGCACACAGTAATTCGGTTCCGTGCTCGACGCGTATTGATTGATCAAATCGCGCACCGCGAGGGCATGTACCTGCGTGGAGCAGAAAACGATGGTTTTTTCACGTTGGTCGATCGAGTCCATGAAGATTTGCACCCGCTTGGCCTCACGTTCCTTGATCTCGATGATGACGTTGAAATCCTTCTCCTCGTAGCGTTTACCCGTTTCCACCTCGCCGTCCTCGATCTCGTCGTCGTCGACGTAGACATAGTCGTCGAGCGTGGTCGATATCTGGTTCACCCGGAAGGGGGTGAGGAAACCGTCGTTGATGCCTTCCTTCAGCGAGTAGACGTAGACCGGTTTGCCAAAGTAGTCGTAGGTGTCCGCATTATGTTCCCGCTTGGGGGTGGCGGTCAGCCCCAATTGTACGGCGGGAGAAAAATAGTCCAGGATTCCACGCCAGCTGCTTTCGTCCTTGGCTCCCCCACGGTGGCACTCGTCGATCCCGATGAAGTCGAAGAAGTCCGGCGGGTATTCCCCAAAGTCAGGCTCCGATTCGCCTTCCTCGTCCCGTCCGCTCATGAAGGTCTGGAAGATGGTGAAGAATATGCTCCCGTTCTTGGGTACGCGTCCCTTCTTGCTGATCTCGTCGGGAGCGATCCGCACCAAGGCATCCTCCTCGAAGGCGGAAAACGAATTGAATGCCTGATCCGCCAAAATGTTTCGATCGGCGAGAAATAAAATGCGTGGTCGCCTTCCCGGTTCCCGGCTCAAGTTCCACTTGCTCTCGAAGAGTTTCCAAGCCAGCTGGAACGCGATGAAGGTCTTGCCCGTCCCCGTGGCTAGGGTGAGTAAGATTCGATCCTTGCCCGAGGCCATGGCTTCCAAGGTTTTATTGATCGCATTGTGCTGGTAGTAGCGTGCTTCCCATGTGCCACCCTTGTCCTCAAAAGGCACACCGGCAAAACGATCCCGCCAAGCATTGGTCTCTGCAAAAGTCTCGTCCCATAATTCATCCGGGGTAGGGTAGCTCTCTACTTCGCCTTCCTCACCCGTCTGCATATCCGCACGGTAAATTCCCAGCCCATTGGTGGAGTACGCATACCTTGCCTGCAAACGCTCACAGTATTTCTTGGCCTGTGCCAATCCCTCGGTATCGAGCAATCGTCGTCGTCGTCGTCGTCGTCGTCGTCGTCGTCGTCGTCGTCGTCGTCGT
>JACNJI010000085.1 GCA_014382645.1 Verrucomicrobiota bacterium
GAAAAGCCCGACCATGCCGTAAAGCCCGATGCCGAAAATCCCAACCATGCCGTAAAGCCCGATGCCGAAAATCCCAACCATGCCGTAAAGCCTGATGCCGAAAAGCCCGACCATGGCGAAAAGCCCGACCTTGCCCACAAGGACAAGCCGAGGCCAGAACCCAAACGCCCTCCGGTGGTACTTCCTCCGGCTCCTCCTCGCCCCGAGATTTCTCATGAGACCAAAAACAATCTCGCAAAAATCGAGACAGAGAAGGCAGACCTTTTCAAGGCCATGAGGGAAGAGCTCGGAAAGCTTGAAAACGATTCGAGCAAGGCAGATGTCCGCAAGGCAGTCGAGGAGTTCAAGAAAGAGAACGCCGACAAGTTTGCAGCCATCAAGAAGGCCGCCGACAAAGTGCATGAAGAGCTAGAGGCAAATCGGCCCGAGCGCAAGGAACGTCCCGAACATCCCGCTGCCGTAAAGGCAAAGATCGATGATGTAAAGGCCGTCGAGAAGACTTTGCATGTTGCGAGAAAGGCAGTTAACGACAAATTGAAAGAGGCTCATGACGAACTTGCCGCCAAGATCGCGGAGTTAAAAGAAAGCGCCGACAAGGATGAAGTTGCCGCAAACATCAAAAGACTCATTGCCGAGCAAGCAGTCGCTAGAAAAGCTGCTCTCGATGAGTTTCGGGTTGCTCAAAAAGAGAAGCACGAAGAATTGAAGGTAGCCCAAAAGGAATTGCGCAAAGAAGTGAGGAACACCAAGGAAGAAGGTTCCAGTCGCACTTCCCGCTAAACGATTTCGCGAGGGGAATTTGCCGGCCACGCGACCGGCCAGATCGGGAGGCGGACTTATGTCCGCCTCCCTTTTTTCGGGTCTTGGCTATCCGTCCTCACCCAAATGAAAAAGCTTCAAGCCATGGCATCCAATTTTCGTTATGAAACGATAAGGCCATCCCAGAAAAAGACATCGTTATAAATGTTTTTGAACGAGGGGAATTTGCCGACCACGCCACCGGCAAGACAGGGAGACGGACTTCGGTTCCTCTCCCTTTTGCCTGATGGATTCATCTTTCCAATTTCCTCCAACCATGAGAGGATAAATGTTTGAATATGCGTTCGATATCAGCTGCCCTTGCGCCCATCGTCATATCCTTCGGGCTCTCTATTCCCGAAACCCTTCTTCATGGTCAAGGGGACGGAAACTTCACGGATGAGATGCTGGAGGAACTACTCTTTGGCAAAGGACTCGTAGAGACCGTCGAAAAGAAGGCTTCCCAATGGTCGAAAACCCTGAACCTATCCTTCGGGGGGGGGCATGGCAAAAACCCTCTTCAAAGTCCCGGACCGAACGTACAGGAAGGTGGTTTCGCCACCGCGAGCATCGATGCTTTCCTGCTCCGCATGGGAAAGAACGGAAGCGTATTCTACCTTTACCTCTTCGGAGAGGGATCCCGATACCAAGACATACCGGCGCTCGACTTGACAGGTATCGCCCTCGCCCAGGCGGAATACTCGCTGAGATCGCCCACGACGGGGAACTTACGCGGAATCAGGTTACGGCATACCTACTACGACATGGTCTTCGATGATCCTTATAACCCTAAAACCGGATACCCCATCCAGTCCAACAAGAGCGAGATTCGTCCTTTCGTATCCTTCCCCATCGGCGATGGACTTACGGGAGGGTTGGAAGTATCGGCGGCCCGCGATGCTTATGCAAGTGACCCCGAACTCTACAACTACCGCGAAAAGGAATTTCGATCGATTGTGAAGTGGAAAGGAGATAAGGATGCCTCCGTGAACTTTTCCATGTACAGTCGCTGGAAAGAGTACGACGAACGACAAGGTTCCAAGAACGACGGAACATCCATCGACTCCGAGACGCGGACCGTTGGAACGGGAATATCAGGCACCCGAAACTTCGGGAAGGGAGATGACTGGGAAGTGAACTTATCCACATACTTCAACAAAACCACCGACAACGCCAACGGCCATTACGATTACGAAAGCTTGAACGGCAGTTTGAAAGTGAGTCGAGAGATCGGCCCGTGGACACTGTCGGCAAGCGCCAACGCATCGAATTCCGAATATGACGTCAGACCGGCCACCTCCGGAGAGCTTTTTCAAAGGAATGGGCTGTCCGCGGAATTTGAGGCAGACCGAAAAATCAACGAGAAATGGAACTTGTTCGCCAAATGGAAAAAGGAACGCGACGATTCAAACGACCCCAGCTATGAATACGAGGCGACCATGTTTTCCGCAGGGATCAAGTGGTCGAACTGAGCGAGTTTCGAGGAGATGGCCAAATCAAGCAAAGATGACAAAATAGGCTTCTTGGGTTCGCGAAGAACTCTCGCCATAATACTCGTCACCTACGGGGTAATGCTTGCTGTTTTGCTGTACGACCTGCGCGAACAATTGCGTACGGAAGCCCTCGCTCGCATTGCCGGATCCACAACTCCTCTCATTGAGGAAGTATTCAATATGGTGGAGGACGATGCCCTAGCTCGGGATTTGGACTACATCGAGCTCGGAATGAACGAACTTCTTCACGACACCGAGGAGGTCTTCGAGGAAACTACCTTGCGAGCATTAGAAATCCCCGAAGTCAAGGGAGCGATATCATTCGATGACGAGGGAGATGCTCTCGCCTCCTTCAGTGCAAGCGAAGATGAAGTTTTTCCTACCGCAGGCGACTTCGAGACCGCCCGCAACACACCACTGGTCCAGTTCCGAAAGCCCGCCGAACTTTCCATTCTTCATCGGTTGGGGGAGGATCCTGAATCCGGCTTCATCTTATTACAAATGGAAGGTGATCCTCTGGCTGCCGAACGCAAGGCCCTCGACGGAAAACTGATTCGCCAAGGCTTGATCGCCTTCACGGGTGGCGGCGGTCTCATATTGGTCGTCTTCATAGCGTTTCTACAGCGCCTGGGGCGCTCCCAAGAACCCGTGGCCGAAAGAACGAAAAAACTGGAGAAGGCTAA
>JACNJI010000404.1 GCA_014382645.1 Verrucomicrobiota bacterium
AGCGACGTGGGCTTACTGGGCGGAGGAGTCATCCCCGGTCCCGGGGAAATTTCCTTGGCCCACAATGGCGTCCTTTTCCTTGACGAATTACCTGAATTCAAGCGCTCAGCCTTGGAAGTCCTACGGCAACCTTTGGAAGACGGTCAAGTGACTATCTCCAGAAGTGCGGGAAAAATAACTCTTCCAAGCCGTTTCATGCTTGTTGCCGCAATGAATCCGTGCCCTTGCGGATATTTGGGTGACCCTTCTCGCGAATGTCGTTGTTCCACTCCCCAGATTCAGAAATATCGGGCACGAGTGAGTGGACCGCTTCTGGATCGAATCGATATTCACGTAGAAGCTCCTGCAGTCCGCATCGAAGAATTGCAGGAACGATCTCTGGGAGAAAGCTCAGAAACAGTAAGGCAAAGGGTAGAACCATGTCGTAGAATACAGGTTGAACGTTTTACGAATTCGGGAACCACCTGTAACGCGGGAATGTCCTCGCGTCTGATTCGTGAATACTGCCGCGTAGGCGAAGATGAATCAAAATTACTCAGAAAAGCCATGGAGGAACTTTCACTTTCGGCTCGGGCTTATGATAGAATATTAAAAGTTTCTCGCACCATAGCCGATTTGTCTAAATCCAGTATGATTCAAATGCCACATTTGCTAGAAGCTATACAATACAGGAATCTCGATAGGTCTTTATTTGTTTAATAATAACCTTTCTAATATTTTTTATTTGAAATTTGGGTCATCTCTTGTTCTATATTTTATTGTAAATTGTCTTACCATATATCATCTAACAAATATTCTTATATTATGGCTACCGAAACTCAAAATCTAACTATCAAAGAACTCGAAATCCTAAAAAAGAAAGCAGCTAAGGAGCTTAAAAAACTTGATGCCGAGATTGCTAATAAAAAAACCGCATCGGAACAACGAGGCAGGCTCTTTTCGCTAATCGAAAACGATCACAAGAGGCACAAGAATGAAGACGGTTCCAATGCCTTCAGAGGAGTTGGAGACTATCTTGAATGTTATATTCGAGGGATTGCGCCCATCGCACGTTCCAATCTTTTTGCTCGCTTCGGAATTACGGGCCGTCGAGGGAAAGTGACTCCCGAAGCGGTTCAGCAAATCAAGAATGACCTCGCCTCGGGAAAGACGCTGCAAACTTCAGCCGACTCGGCAGGTGTTTCAATTGCCACTGCCATGAAAGTCAAGAAGGGTGAATACGACAACCCTCAGAGTTGACTATTCTTAGCAAGAAAACTTGTGTTCTTATTTAGCGCCGCGGGTTAACTCCTGCGGCGCTATTTTTTGCTTTGTAAATGAACTGCTAACAATAAGTATGTCGCTTGGAACTCGTTCTATCTCTTGAAAAAAATTGATGGTGTTTGCTACCTAAATCGAGCCGAAGCAATCGGTTATCTGCTTCATGCCTACAAGGTGAAGTGGTGCATGACCCGCTGGAGCGGTCAAACGGTCGTGATTTCCTTGGAGTCGGCAGACGGCAGCAGACTTCGCAGGAAAGTCCCGGCTTTCAAGACGAAAGGGAGCAGAATTGTCCGTGTTTGTAAAGAAGACCTCGACGGTTTCTTCGGAACTATTCAATAATTTAGCCCCAAAGTCTTACCACTGATTATTCTTCTTCATCAGGAATGTCCAATCGATGCATGGTCGTGTCTTCCCCCTTTGAATCAACGGTGATGACGTTCATGATCTTACAATCCTTGCCTTGAGCTTGAAAGCGCTTGGGTTCTCCATCAGGTTGCATCACCTGTAACAATCCGGGTTTGGATGAGATTTCTACACATTCAAGTAAGTCCTTGCCGTTGTAACCTTCATCGTGCGAGGTCGAATACAACCCATCCGGATGAACAAAGCACACGATCATTCCATAACGAATAGTGGTACCTCGCTTGTGTCTGATTACTACTCCTTTTTCAAAGGTTTTCTTTTTAAACAACTGCCTCCGAGGAGTATAATGCTTTACGCGAGATTTCTTAGTTTTAAAAGAGCGCATACCATCCGAACCTTTTTCCAAGGGAGTTAGTTCATCAGGGTGTACTTCCACGCACTCCATTGTAGGATCAGCGGGATCGTCCTGAAGGATCATTAGAATTTCGCCACAACGTTTATTGCCTTTAACTGAAACCGTTTCTCGAACGAAATCTCCGATTTCTAAATCTTTCTTCTTTTTCTTTTTCTGTTGAGGAGCTGCCATGTTTATCAGGTGGTTGATGGTTGAATATTAACAAAAGTATTTACTTTCGTAATCCACAGGATGTATAGAAAGATATTATTTTTGGGCGTTCTTGCGTTTTTTCCGGCAGTCCCCGCAAATGCAAAATTTGCCGTGACCGAAATCCATAGGCGGAGGGATATCCTCAAAAAAAGTTCCGCGTTCATGAGGTTCCCTAGAGGATGGGTTTGCGCTCACGACAGAATTCGAAAGAGCTTGGCTGGTTTTGCGTTCTTTCCTTTGGGCTAATTCTACATCGTGGGCTTTATGCTGCCTCTTTCTCACTTCAAAAAGATAGGCAACGCAGGTTTTGAAGTCAGTCTCATCAACCGACAGAACATTTCGTTGTTTTGAAGTTTTTGCAGGAGAAACATGGAGTTGGTTCCCTACCAACGCCAACGCGACTACCTCCTCGCCGGCGGCACGCGGGAATCTCCCAATTACTTGACCGGATGGCGTCTTTATTTCAAAGTTCAACGGTTGCTTTAAAGTTACGCCGGATAATGGGAATACGGAAGGTGGCACTGCTGTCCAATTTTTCACGCTAGCTAGCAATTCCTTGCTAAAGGCAGGGGGCTGGGGTCCTTTCGGGGCAACGGGAACCGTGGGCGGAGGTTGCATCGGGGGCACGGGTGAGGATGTATTCGGTGAGAGAGGTGATTCAGGTGATACCACGACAGCCGGTTCGGTTAATTCAGGAGCATGGGAAACATTCGCCTACGAGGAAGCATTTGGTTGTTCA
>JACNJI010000201.1 GCA_014382645.1 Verrucomicrobiota bacterium
TTTCGAGAACAGTCATAACGACAAGCTTGTCACAACGCTCGGTGTACGGGGGCTACGCCTATGCCTGGGCGAAAAGCAGCGTTTAACGCTCGCTCGCGTACTCCTGAAGAATCCGCCAGTAGTCATTCTTGACGAAGCGACATCCAGTGTGGACGTTGTAAATGAAAGAGAGATCCAGGAAGGACTCTCCAATCTAGTTAAGGGAAGGACCACATTGGTCATCGCTCATCGCCTTTCCACCGTTCGCGATGCCGATCAGATTGTTTTTCTCGATCATGGAACAATCATTGAAAAAGGCTCGCATTTCGAGTTGTTGGCAAAAGGGGGTGCTTATGCGAATCTCTGTCGTCATCAAGAGAATATGATTCCCGAAGGATTTTAGAGTATTCGTAAGACTTTGCATGCCCTACTTTTCGCTAAATTTATAGAGTAGGATTCTCAATCCCAGCATCGCAAAATAAGGACCGAGTAAAAATAACAATCTGGATATAGATCTTAATCCACCGTCCGCCAGTGGACCGTACACTCGGTTTTCCGCCCAGTCTCTCAGGTGCATGTCCTGAAAGTATTCAATCGTTAGAGCTCTTCCCCCATAGTAGCACATCAAGGGCCAGATGGTGAACCCCACACAGATAAATAGAAGACTTAGCCACAGCTCCTTGCTCCAGTCGATTTTCATGCCCAACATTATTATGCACACCCTTTTGTTCTTCAAGCTTTCGCGAAAATTATTTCCTCCTCAATCAACATTGAGGTCTTTACAACTGAAGCCTAATCATGAAGTGTCGGGTTTTTCCCCATATCCAATTAATAAATCCTAACTCGATTTTCAATAAACATGAAAACAATCACAGCATTCACATTCTCTGTCTTGGGTCTGGTCGCAGTCTCATCTCGCTTGTTTTCTGAGACTAATCCTGACAAGGCCAAAGTTTTTGGTGATGTGATCCGTCCCGTTTTGGCCGCGAAGTGTTACGATTGCCATGGGCAATCCAAGGATAAAGGCAAGTTGCGGCTTCATACCGTGAAAGATCTTCTCAAAGGCGGTAAGGGAGCGGGAGCAAAAATCATCGTCAAAGGCAAGCTCGACGACAGTGAGCTCTATTATCGCATATCCCTCCCGACGGATGATGACGACGTGATGCCTCCCTTCGACAAGGACGAACCTCACAACCCCGTCACTAAAGATGAACTTAAAGTCTTCGAGGCTTGGATACTCGCTGGTGCCTCTTTTGACTCCAAGGTTTCCGACCTCAAGGGGGAAGCGAGAAAGGCAGCCGAAACCATCCTCAAGAATCCTCCTCGCAAGAAAGAATCTGCGACTGCAGTCCTGGAACCCCAACTACCTAAGCTGCCGCCTGCTGATGCCAAGGCCCTTTCCGGCCTGAAAGACTTGGGCCTTCTCACTATGCCTGTCGCCCAAGATACAAATGCCTTATATGTGAACGCATCTTATGTCGGCGAGCAGTTTGGTGATGAGCAGGCCAAGAAGCTTGGCGGTGTATCGCCCCAACTCTTTTGGCTCAACCTCGCTCGAACGAAAGTGACCAATGCCGGTCTTGCCGAGGTTGCCAAGTGCACTCAGGTTACTCGACTTCATCTTGAGAACACCTCCGTCTCCGATGACGGTTTGGCTCATGTGGCAAAGTTAGCGAATCTTGAATATTTGAACCTCTATGGCACGAAGGTTTCCGACAAAGGGATTGCTCATCTCAAGAAGCTTAAGAAGCTCAAGAAGGTATTTCTCTGGCAAACCGAAGTCACCAAAGCCGGGGCTGCTGATCTTCGAAGTGCCTTTGTCGATGCCAAAGAACTGGCGAAACTGGAAGCTGACAGAAAGCGGCTCAAAGTTGAAGTCGATCAATTCCGTACAAGCAAGGAAAAGGAAGTGGCCAAGCATGAGGAGGCACTGAATAAGACAGCTTCTTCAGCGGTTTCAGGGGAACCGGTAAATGCAAAGTGTCCTGTAATCGGCAAGGATGTGGACAAGGCGAAAAAGTCGGTTCTAGAGGGCCAAACGGTAGGATTCTGCTGCGACAATTGCAAAGGGAAATTCGATAAGGACCCCAGTGCTTTCCGTGCCAAGCTAAAGGACTTCAAGCCCTCAGACGCTTATACAAAGGCAAAGGAAACACTGGATGGCGTTAAGGACGACCTAGATGTTGGCGTTGAAGAAAAGCAAGACACCCTGCGGACGGTACTTGTCAAGCTCCGCAACGCGGGCCCTGTCATTAACCTTGGGTGGGAAGCTGAACCAACATCGGCCGAGAAGTAGGGCAAGAAAGACGACAAGCAAGTTAAAGCCTGCAATCCCGTAAACAACAAATGCCCTGGTATTTGTTTTTAAGGGCCAGTTAGTCGCCTTCTGTTGCGGAAAACGGCAAAACCAAGTTAGAGAAAGAGCCTCAAAAGTTTCTCGCTAAGTTCGACGGCTTACAGAAGTAAGCTAGACGAGAATTACGGTTTTCGCGACTTTGCCGACCGGGCTTAGTGGTCAATCGACACTTATGTTAAAGGTTTTATTCTTCTAGCTTAACATTTCATCAACATTTAGTTAAGTTAAGGGAAAATGATTCCTCCCTTAACAGAACTTCAGATACCCTTGGGAGATTCTGCCGAGAGTGCCGAAAGGGATGCATTGGATCGCGAGCATGTATGGCACCCCTTTGCCCAGGCCATGGAGCGGGAAGTCTTGCCGCCCTTGAGCATCGCGCGAGGTAAGGGCTGTTGGCTGTTTGATCGGGAAGGCAATCGCTATCTTGATGGTAATGCATCTACTTGGACCAATGTCCATGGACATGGGGAGCCCGCCTTGAACGAAGCCATTGTCGAGCAACTTGATCGTGTTGCCCATTCCACCTACCTTGGGCTTGCCCATGACCCTGCTACTCTATTGAGCAAACGGCTTGTGGAGTCTTCACCCTCAGGCTTGAAAAAAGTCTTCTATTCGGACAATGGCTCGACTTCGGTCGAGGTGGCGTTAAAGCAATCGCTTCGGCATTGGCAATTGATGGGTCAATCCGAGCGGTCTGTCATTCTTGTTATGGAAGGGGGTTATCACGGGGATACCTTCGGAACAATGGCCCTAGGAGCGGACGGACCTTTCACCGAACCGTGGCGGCGCTGGTCTTTTCCCGTCCGTCGATTCAAGGCCCCCGTCTGCTTAGAGTGTGGCGGGGAAGTGCTGCATGCGACCGATACCGAGAGCCTCGATTCTCTGACTCGGATTCTTCAAGAGGAAAAAGGCCGGGTGGCCGCTCTTGTTCTAGAGCCCTCGGTACAAGGGGCGGCCGGCATGATGCAGCAACCACCGGGTTTTGCTGGGAAGGTTGAAGCCCTCTGCCGTGAAGCTGGTGCACACTTGATCCTAGACGAGGTCTTTGTCGCATTTGGGCGCCTTGGATCAACTTATGTTTGTGCATCGGAAGGGGTTCAACCCGATTTTCTCTGTCTCGCAAAAGGTCTCACGGGAGGTTACCTTCCTTTGGCCGCCACTTTGACTACCAACGAAGTGTTTGACTCCTTTACCGGTCCTTTTCATGAGCACAAGACCTTCTATCATGGCCACACCTATACGGCGAACCCATTGGGTGCAGCTGTTGCACTGCGCAGTTGCGAGCTTTTGGAAGATCGAATCAGCTCCGGAGCGGTTGCGAGAACCGTAGAAGTTTTTGGTCGAGTCGTAAGTGAAACTTTCTCGGACCATCCTCGCATTCGTCGAATTCGGCAACGGGGTTTGACGGCGTGCTTGGATCTTTGTCTCGAATCCGGAGCATCCTTTTCTCTTGAAAGTCGCTTTGCGAGGGATGTGTGTTTCGAAGCTCGTGAACGAGGTCTTTTGCTCCGCCCGCTTGGAAATTCTTTGCCCCTCGTTCCTCCGGTCGTCATTTCCGACGAAGAGATTTCTTTTCTTTGCTCTACTGCCCTAGAAGCAATCGAGGCGACTTCATACTGAAGCTAATTTACCTTAAAACCTGCACCCTTCACCAAGAAAATCCTATGACTCGCTATACCATTGAAGAAATTCGTTCCATTTACGATCTCCCGATTACTACGCTTATTTATCGAGCGCAGGAAGCTCACCATCGGCATCAAGACCCTTCGGGCGTACAGTCCTGTGCCCTCAAGTCCATCAAGACCGGAGCTTGCCCCGAGGATTGCAAATATTGTCCTCAGTCCGCCCATTACAATACGTTCGTTGAATCCGAGACACTTCTAGATACGGCCTCTATACTTAGTGACGCTCGAGCGGCTCATGAAGCCGGCGCCACTCGTTTCTGTATGGGAGCGGCTTGGCGCAAGGTTCCGGATGGGCCGCAGTACGAATCCGTGTTGCAGACGGTTACAGCCGTTAGAGATATTGGAATGGAGGTATGCTGTACTCTTGGAATGATGGAAGAGGAGCAAGCTGTTCGTCTCAAGGAGGCGGGCTGTTCCGTCTACAACCACAACCTCGATACATCTAGGGAGTTTTATCAAGAGATTATCACCACTCGGTCTTACGATAATCGTCTCGAGACCTTAGCCAATGTTAGAAAGGCGGGCATGGAAGTGTGTTGCGGAGGCATCCTTGGTATGGGAGAGAGTAAGGAAGACCGCCTTGGGCTTTTAGCTGAATTGGCGAATCTTGACCCTCAGCCCGAGTCCGTGCCAATTAATTCTTTGGTTCCCGTGGAGGGTACTCCCCTGGGAGACCAAGAGCAGGTCGACGGGATCGCCTTTGTTCGTGTGATTGCCACGGCAAGAATCCTTATGCCCCGAGCAATGGTGCGTCTCTCGGCAGGACGAACCGAAATGAGCGAAGAATTACAAACCCTTTCATTCCTCGCAGGTGCCAACAGCATTTTCTTAGGCGACAAACTTCTAACCACTCCCAATCCCGGCCAAGACGAGGATTCTCTTCTACTTGAAAAACTCGGTCTTCGGAACATTCATCCAGACGAAGCTCGAGCCGCTCAGGGTCGAGAGGCAACTACCCCGGCAACTTTGGTGGGCTGACAAATACTGTGTCTCTCGCCATTCTCGTTTCAGGAAACGACACTGGTGTCGGCAAGACTGTAGCTTCCGGCTTTCTTGCCCACCGCCTTTCGTCCGTAGGCTCTACATGTTATGTCAAACCAATTGAAACTGGTTCGGCTGAACCTCTTGACGCCACTTACGTCAATGCCCGGAGTGAAAGTCTTGAGGTTCACACTCTACTTAACTTTCGCCAACCCTTGGCGCCAGTCGAAGCGGCCAAGATGGATGGCAAGGAATTGGATTTTTCGGAACTTGTTTCAAGCACTCGATCTTGTTCCGAACAAAGTGAAAATCTAGTGATTGAGGGTGCGGGAGGACTTGCCACTCCCATCGACGAGAAAGGGCTCGATTGGCTTGATTTCGCCAAGAAACTACCCGTTGATTATTTAATCCTCGTGGTCGAAAATCGTTTAGGTGTACTAAACCAAACTCGCCTTTTGGCTTCCCACCTCGGGGACTGCGCCATCCCTTGCGGGCTATGGTTGAACGAAGCTCGTTCGCTGGATGCGATAACTCGTTTCGCGAACGAACAAGGACTCTCTCGCGAAATCTTACCCATTTGGGCGACGCAAAGGCACGGAGATCTTGATTCCGTCGAGGCCAGCTTTCCGTGGGAGCAAGCATGAAGGACTTTCTCCATCGGCGCAGCGAGGAGGCGCTTAGGGAACGAGAGGAGGCCGGGCTCACTCGGATTACTCGTGCTTGGGGAAACGATGGAGACATCCTTAATCTTGCGGCCAATGACTATCTTGGCCTTGCCACTCACCCGGAGGTAAAGGCTGCAGCTCGAGAAGCGATTGGTCGCTTCGGTTGTTCGGCCTCGGCCGCTCCTTTGGTAACTGGATTTCGCCCACCGCACGAAGAATTGGTAAATCGGATTGCCGCATGGTATTCCGTATCGGCCGATGAAGTGATGCTATGGAATTCCGGTTATGCCGCGAATCGCGCTTTGCTGGGCCTGCTTCCTCAAAAGGGAGACCATGTATTTGCAGACCGTCTTGTTCACCAGAGCATGCTTGCCGGGATTCTTTCGTCTGGGGCTCGCTTCAGTCGCTACCGACACCTTGATCTTGTAGGGCTCGAAGTCCTATTGCGTAAAAATACTACCGGCCGACCAATGTTCGTAGCGACCGAGACCGTTTTCGGAATGGATGGCGATTGTCCCGACTTGGTTTTTTTGGCCAATCTCCGAGAAAAACATGGCTTTGTCTTGATTCTCGACGAGGCCCATGCTCTCGGTTGGTATGGTCCCAAAGGTGCAGGTCTGGCAGAGCACGCAGGCGTTCTTGAGCATGTCGATGTTCTCGTAGGCACACTCGGAAAGGCACTTGGGTCTCAGGGTGCTTTTACAATATTTCGCAATACTTCCGTAAAACGGCTTGTTGAGAATTTCGCGGCTGAATACATCTATTCGACATTTCTTGCTCCCGCAAACGCCGCCGCCGCTTCCAAGGCCGTTGAGATAGCAGAACGCCTTGAGTGTGATCGGCCTGTTTGGCGGGCATCGGCATCTGCTTTTAGGCAAGAGTTAGAGACCCAAGGTCTCCAGACCATTATGGGAGATTCTCCGGTAATTCCCATTCTTGTCGGCGCAGCCGATCTCGCTATGCGAGCGGCCGAGAATCTAGAACGCGATCATCTGAAGGTGGTCGCCATTCGCCCTCCAACCGTGCCTGTTGGCGCTGCGCGACTGCGCATGTCATACCAAGCGGGACTTCCCATCGATGGACTTGCGGAACGATTGGCCCGAGCAATAAATTGAAAGTTTTATGGATAGGAGGTTGGGCGATTTCACCAGAGTTCGTGCGCGCTCAGGCATTGAAACATTTTCCCCAGATGGAGCATAGTGTAGTCGCTCCAACGGCGGAAATACCAATGGTGGAGGATTTTGATTGGTTGGTCGGTCATTCATTGGGAGCGTTTCTTATACTCCTTTGGCCAGACCGTTTTACTGCCAAGCGAGGGTTCGTGCTGCTTTCTCCTTTTGTCGAGTTTCCCCGCGAGGCTGATCGTGGTGGAAAGGTGAGCAAGACACAATTGAAAGTTACTGCGCGAGGATTGAGAACGGATGCGCTTACAACGGTAAACGACTTCTACGGTCGAGCCGATCTCGGGATGAATGCTAAGAGTCTCCCCTACCCTGTTGAGGATTTAGCTTGGGGGCTGGATTTGCTTTTGGAGAAAGCCGTGAATCCAGAAACAATATCGAGCCGACATCATGAAGTCCTCCTCGGGGGCCAAGATCCCATTCTAGACGCCAGCCGTCTACTGAAATTCTTTCCAGCGGCTAAAGTTTTACCGGAGGCTGGTCATCGATTCGAGGACTTGCTTGAAGAATTACGTTTCGACAAAGAAACCTATGTCTAACTTTGATAAGCGCGCGGGCAGTTATGAAGCCGCTGCAAAGATTCAGGCGGAACTTGCGGATTGGGGATCCGAGTGGTTGGAATTAAACCTTTCGGGCAAGACGGCTATTGAATTTGGTGCAGGGACCGGTCTCTTTACTCAGTTTATCACGAATACCGGGGTCGATCTTACGGCTACCGACTTGTCTCCTGCGATGCTGGCGGAAGGCCAACAACGCGTGCCGGCGTGTCGCTGGGAGAAACTCGATGCTTGGTCTCCCGAAGCTAGTTTCCGCGTGGACCGACTATATTCGGCCAGCCTCCTTCAGTGGTGCCGGAACCCAAAAGAGTCATTGGAGCGCTGGCGTGAATTGCTCACCCCGAATGGACGTGTTCTTTGCCTTTTCTTCATCAAAGGCACCTTATGCGAACTCGAATCACTGCATCCGGGCATCACTTCCCTGTCTTGGCTGGATGCCCGAGAATGGAACCATGCCTTTGAGCGTGCCGGTTTTGAAATACTGCGAGCGGAGGAAAGTCTTAGGAAGTTCTTTCACGAGGATGCTGTTGACCTGCTGAGGGATTTACGAGCGATCGGCGCCACCGGCATGCCCCGCCTCGACTCCAAGCATCTGCGTAAGCTCCTGAGTGCTTACGACCAATCCTTTCGTGCCGAGGTTGGTACTTATTCAACATGGAACTTCTTTCGCCTCGAGGTGGCGGTCGGTAGCGAATAAGTTTGCTTTTTGGGAAGGGCTTGAAACCTTCCCATGCATGCAAAACTCGCAAGAGGAAGCTCTATCGATTTTCAAGGAAACCGGTGCCCTATTGACTGGTCATTTCACTCTACGCTCAGGTTTGCGTAGCGGCCATTTTTTTCAATGCGCACAGGTATGTCAGTATCTCGACAAGGTAAGCAGACTCAGCGAGATGCTTATCGCTCAAATGGGGCATCTTGAGATCGACGTTGTGGTGGCGCCTGCCATGGGCGGTCTCGTTCTCGGTCAGGAAATTGCCAGACGGATGGGAAAACGCTACCTGTTCCTCGAAAAGGTGGACGACAAACTAGCCCTCCGCCGAAATTTTAAACTAGATGAGAGCGAGCGCGTATTAATCGTTGAAGATGTTGTAACTCGTGGCGGACGAGTACGTGAAGCTCTCGATATCGTTCAGGGCATCGGTTGTAAAGTGAGTGCCGTCGCGGTACTGGTTGACCGAAGCGAAGGCAAGGCTGACTTTGGCGTTCCCTTTATCCCTCTCGTAGAGATGAGCTTTCCTACCTACGAACCGGACTCCCTTCCCCCTGAACTAGAAGCTATTCCCCCAATAAAGCCGGGTAGCTGAATTCCGAAAAGGCCAAAGAGAAGGAATAACCTTTCTCCTAACCTCTTTTGCCCGTCCATCGCATAGCGGAAGCATAACCCCATAGCGTGCCTACGGCTAATCCTCCAGCGTGTGCCCAGTTGGCTACATGTCCAAAAACTCCAGTAAAACAGAGAGCGAACCAAGCAAGCATGATAGTGACCGTGGACGGATTCATTTCAATTCCATCTCCAGGGTCGAATTTTCCCTTCATCCAAACATAACCGAACAGACCGTATACCACTCCCGACATTCCCCCAAAACTCGGCCCGGATACACAATACTGAGCAATGTTGGATATAATTGCTGCCAATAGAATAAAAGCGACAAAGTACCCCGTACCCCGTCGGTTTTCGATAAGGCTACCTAAGTCGTGAAGCCAAAACATGTTGAATAGAATGTGAAGGAACCCGAAATGAAGGAAGATTGGTGTTATTACTCGCCAAACTTGACCCTCCATTACCTCGGGAAGGACGGTCTGCGTTGCAGCAAGATATACAGGGGCATCTTTGGCTCCGAGGTGAACGTATTCTGAAATATAAAAAGCTCCTACCGATTCCGTATTTTCTCCCATCTTGGAAACGAAAAATGTGGCGGCACAAGTGATGATGAGTGCCATAGTCATGATTCCAGGTCTTCTGTTTCTATCCTGCCAACGGTTTCTCAAGGTTTCTTGCCGCCAACGACTGGCTTTGTTTTCCTCAATTTTGCGTTCTTTCTTTTCTTGTTTTTGAGCTTCGCGAGCAAGTTCCGCGTATTTGGAGGCGTCCGGCTTTTGGCGAAATTCATGTATCTCGGCAATCGCCTTGGCGAGGGTTTCTTCGTTATGAGCCCATACGGTCCATGACTTTCCCTCGTCATCTTCCTCAACTTCACAAGAGATTCCCTTGTAGTTAAGATATCCTGAAAAGGTGGAAGCCCTTTCTTCGTTATCAAATTCACCGATTGGTCGCATGGCCTTGTTTAATAGTGATTTTCACAGAAGACTCAATCGCCAACGTCAACCTAGGCAACTAATTCTCTAATAGACGCTTGCAAATCTATAAAAAAACCTGAGCAAAAGAAAATCGCCGTGCCAAATGTTTGTCGGAACGCCGGTAGATTTATCAGTACGAGGAGAATCAAAAAACCATAGGAGCTAAGCTTGGCATATGTTTCGTCCTTCATTCGCACTGCATGTTTGAGAAAATGGGAACCATCCAATGGTGGGACGGGTATGAGGTTGAAGACAAATAGCAAACAGTTTAGCGTAATAATCGTCTCCGCAAGTTTGCCGATCTGCGCATTTCCATCGTCGAGATCGATAAATAGTCCGGCAATGCATGCTGTCAGCAAGGCGATACAGAGGTTGGAAAATGGCCCTGCGGCGGTAATTAACAGGTCGTCTCGAACTCGAGTTTTCTCATTTGGCAATGAAACTCTAACTGGTTTTCCCCAGCCGAATACGGAGAATCCAGGACTGAAAAAGAGAACTGTGAGAGGTATGAGGACGGTGCCTATGGGGTCGATGTGGGCCAGTGGGTTAAGCGTTACCCGACCTTCGGCACGAGGCAGTGGGTCACCTAGTTTGTCGGCAGTTATTGCGTGTGCCCATTCATGGACGCTAAGACTGGCGACCAGTCCGAAGAACAAAATCAACTTGTCGGGCCAACCATTGGTAAATGCAGCAAGGAAATGCGGTTGCAGACCTTCTAGGACAGCTAATGTGTTCATCGGTGTCGAGTATCCGAATTCCGTATTGACGAGGGAACTGATTCTACCTCGGTAAAGCTAGTTAATCGCAACCGAACTTGGCCGTTATTGTCGTAATCGGCTCTAATCGCGTCGGCTTGCAGGTCTCGAAGAAGTTTTTCCTCCTCAAGTCTTGAGGAAACATGCCTCAGGCGTCTCAAGTTGTCGTCGATGAATTTGCCCGGCAGTGGGCTGAGTTGCGTATTACGATTATCCCGCTTTTTCGGTTCAGCCGATTTTTTAGGTGACGGCTTCCCCGTGGCATCCAACTCCTTAAGCTCCTTGATTAAGCTTTCTCTCGTAGCTCGCAATGAGGGAGAGGTAATGGTTTTCAGAATGGTAACCGCTTCTTTCTCCATGCCAAGCTGGGTCATGACGCGGGCTTCTCCCAATGCAAGATATTCTCGTTCCGAGAGCGGGTGATCTCGGGCTTGATTTCGGAGCTCTTGCCAAACGCCCAAGGCTTTGTCCCAGTCCGGGTCGGAAATATCGAAGAAGCTTTGGGCGTACCGCAACTTATATTCGAAGTTGTCGGGTGCCAGTTTGCTTGCTGATCGAAACGCCTCATGCATGCTGCGGTCATTGGCTTGGACGGATGCAATCCCCAAGCTCAATAAATCTTCCTTAAATAAAAACAAAAAAGTACCAAGTTGATGGTGGTAGACCGGTTCTTTTGGTTCCAGCTCAACTGCTTTCAACAGGAAAGGCAATGCATCGGCCAATCGTCCTTCTTCAACGAGATAATTTGCAATGTTTTGTTTAACTACCGCTAAGCGAGGATCAATTTTGTCTGCTTCAAGAAATAGGCCTGTTGCGTGTCGTGGTTGTCCCATTCGGCGAAGAAACTTTCCATAAAGTATGAGGCCGTTAACATCTCGAGGATTGTCTTCGAGATAAGATTCGTATGCGGATAGTATTTGTTGGGCTCTTCGGGTGAGTTCTTGTTCGCTGAGGGGCTTATTGGGCGACGAGGAGTTTTTCAGAAACAGTTGCTCTCGTTCCACGATCTGCCCCAAGCGTTGAGCGGCGACGGTAATTGCCTCGCGCTTGTAAGTTTCTTTCTTCTCAAAATTCCCCACTGCAACAAAGCCGCAAAGAATGCTGCAAAGAAAACTTCTAAAGTAGGGTATGCGAACCATGTGACGAAAAGTATATATATGTCTTCTAGTACGAAAGTTTTCAAGCTTGGATCAGTATCGTTCTATCCTGTACTCTATAAGAACAAATGAAAGTTTCAGTAAATATTAGCTCGGGGAAATTGATTTGGCTGGCAGCCTTGCTATTGGCTTTTACTTATAAAGGTGCAGCGGATTTTGAAGAAAAGTGGAGCCCCGCTCTTACCTATCCCCGCATTATCGAAAAGGCTCAGTCCGGGTCTCCTTATTTTCAAGGTCTTTTGGGCATATATTTGCGGGCCGGTGAAGCTGGTTCCGCCGTGAACTTATCCTTGGCCAAGCAGTGGTCCAGCGTATCTGCAAAAAAAAATCATCCATTCGGCCTATATAACCTCGCTAACCTGGCCATGCATGACGGGAATTTCGAACTGGCGACTCAATACTATCAAGATGCGGCTCTTCGCCTTGAGCGATTGGCTTCAAGTGGAGACGCCGTGTCTCTCTTCTGTATGGGTGAAATTGATTTTCAAGTCCGTCCGACTAATATTCCAAGGGCCGTAGAGCATTTTCGCAAATCGGCAGAGGCGGGATTTCCCTTGGCTCAGGCTACTTTGGGGTCTTTATGCCTCAAAGGCTTGGAGATCCCGGGACACGACATTCGGAAGGGAATCGATTTACTCTCTACAGCAGCGAGAAGCCGTTCTCTTTCAGCTCGATTCAACCTAGGCATGGCCTATTACAATGGCGATGGAGTGCCTAAAAACGCGAGTCAAGCTTCTCGATGGTTTCGCCTCGCGGTGAAACAGAATTTCTCTGAGGCTCAATACACCTTGGGAGTTCTGTTGCTCGAGGGCGAAGAAAATTTCCCAAAGGAAGAAGACGAAGGAGTACGGCTTTTAAAACTTGCTGCCGCACAGGGCCATCTAGCAGCCAAGGAGCAACTCTACAAACGCGGGATGGGTACGCCTCCTCCCAACCCAGTTATTTCTTCCACCGCAAAAGTTCCGATTAAGACTGATGCGATTCAGTTGGAGGAAGCTCGTAAATATTACGCGGGAGTCGGCGTGCCTCAGGATTACGAACGAGCACTCTCCCTGTTCCGCTCTTTGGCTCGCAAAGGAAATGCGGAGGCCGCTCGCTTCCTTGGCCTAATGCTTTTAACTGGTCGGGGTTGTGAAAAGGACATCCCGAAAGCGGAAAACTGGCTTCGCCAAGCATCTGCCTCCGGCGACAAAACAGCTACTCGGATTCTTTCCGAGTACGCGGTCTTGTTTAAGTAGGTTTAAGAATACAATCCGAGTTCCTATGCACTTCGAGCCTTGCTTGCTCCATCGCATGTGCTAATCCTCATGTTAATTTATGAAAGAATTACTGTTAATTACCGCAATTTGTTTTTGGGGAGTCTTTTCGGCACAAGCCGAAGATAAAAAAATCGAGCACGACATCGTTATTGGCACATTGCACGGTCAACTGCGTTATGCTACAGAAGTTTTTGCAGTTAAGCCAGGATCCCGCGTCAGTGTAACCCTGAATAACACCGACGAGATGATTCACAATTGGTTGCTTGCCAAAGGAGGCAACGAAGAGCTCGCCCGTATCGCCGACGGTGCACTCAAACTAGGTGCCGATGGGATGACCAAAAGCTTCATTCCACAAGATGACGCCATTATCGCCAGCATCGGCTTGGTACAACCTGGCAAGAAAGGGGCAACAGTCTTCACCGCACCCAAAAAGACTGGTGATTACCCTTATGTATGCACCTTTCCCGGACACTTCCTCACCATGCGAGGCGTGATGAAAGTGAGCGAAAACCCAGCTAAGGCAGTTGTCGAAGCAAAAAGAATTGTGGCTGAAAATACCACGCCTAGAAACGGCATTCTTGAGGTGGGTGACGAACCCCGCGTGGTGCGGGTTCACATTCAAGGAGTGGACTCAGGTAGATCCATTGCGGTTGGCTTGCCCGGTGGCGTGAACTACCTCTTTGATGCCGAAACACTGATGGTGCGATTCGGCTGGGTGGGACAATTCTTAAATGTAGGACCTGATCGCAAGGGTCGAGGAGGAGGAACCTGTCGAGTACTTGGTGACAAGTTTGAGGTCGGTTCACAAGAATTTCCCTTGCGAATTGGTAACCCGGACAAAAAACCAAAGGTTCGGTTCAGAGGATATTCCAGACTGGGCAATCCGGCCTTTCTCTACGAGGTGGATGGAGCCAAGGTTAGCCAGACAGTTACGGGTAGACTCGGCGCGAAAGCTCTCACTTACGGTTTTCGCGTGGAAAAAGCGATGGGTGATGTTTATCTTCTTTTGAAGAGTGACGGACTTTCGGTATCATCGACAGCGGGAAAGTGGTCTCCGAAAAAAGGCATTCTCCAGGTCCCGAAAAAACAGGCCGGTGAGTTTTTCGTTAGTCTAGAACGCAACTAATTCCTTCCTTTCCTTTTTCATCATGAAAACCTTTCTTTCCTTTTTCGCTTTTGTCGGGATATCGACCATGATTGTCCCTCTCCCTGCTCAAGATAAGCCGGCTAGGATACCCGCAGGATATTCAGTCGAGAAAATCGAGACTCCGCAGGGAGTGTCCCTTGGCGTCGGCGGACTCGAGTTCGCCCCGGACGGTTCACTTATGATTTGTACGCGTGAGGGAGAGGTCTGGAATTACAGCATAAAGAAAAATCAATGGAGCTTGTTCGCGGACGGTCTTCACGAATCGCTCGGTCTCTGGATAGACCCGAAGACGAGTGAGACCTTTGTAATTCAGCGAGGAGAAATAACTAAATTGGTCGATACCAATCGGGATGGACGAGCCGACCTTTACGAAACTTTCAACGCAGGCTGGGGAGTGACGGACAATTACCATGAGTACGCCTTTGGTCTCGTCCGCGACAGGAAGGGGAACTTCTATGGCACGCTCAACACCTCGCTGAGTTGGCCGGGTTGGGCAGGCAGTGATAAGTGGGACGTTGCTCGTGTTCACGATGGCAAAATGGGACGCGCTGCGAAATATCGGGGTTGGTGTTTCAAGGTAACCACCGACGGTGAATTTGAGCCCTACGCTGCAGGTCTGCGTTCTCCCGCCGGCATTGGCATAAGCAAGGATGACGAACTGTTCTTCACCGACAACCAAGGAGATTGGGAAGCTTCCAGCTCGCTGCATCACATCGTAAAGGGTCGTTTTCACGGGCATCCCTCATCACTGTGGGATCACCCCGATTACAAGGGAAAGGATCTCAATGCCATTTCGATCAAGGAATACGAAAAATTGTGGTCGCGCCCGGCCGTCTGGATTCCACACGGCGAACTGGCTAATTCTCCCGGAGAACCTGTCTTTAATTACACGGACGGCAAATTCGGCCCTTTCGAGAACCAAATGTTCATCGGGGACCAAGGTCGTTCCAATATCATGCGTGTATCCCTTCAGAAGGTGGGCGGTG
>JACNJI010000286.1 GCA_014382645.1 Verrucomicrobiota bacterium
CGCTTCACGGGCAAGAAATGGCTGGAGAAGAAGCCAAAAGTATACCACAAAGACAAACTGGTCGTAAGGCTTGTCCTCGTTGAAGGCTCGGATGACATAGTCGCGATAATGATAGGCATTGGGGCGCTCATGGTTTGTCTCAAAGCCGGCGCTGTCGGCATAGCGCACGACATCCAACCAGTGGCGGGCCCACCTCTCACCGTAACGGTGGCTGTCGAGAACCGTCTCCACCAACCTCTTGTAGGCGTCCTCTCCATTGTCCGCGACAAAGGCGTCCACTTCCTCTGGAGTGGGGAGCAATCCAAGCATGTCCAAGTAGATCCGCCGAATCAGTATGCGTTTGGACGCCTCTTTCGCTTGCTCCAAACCTTTTACCGAAAGCCGTTTCGTTACGAATTCGTCGATGCTCTTCCCAGATGAAGGACGCTCGGGGGGAAGCAGTGCCCAATGCGTCTTCGCCCCCATCAGGAGCGGGAGAAAAAGAAGGAACGCCAATTGTACTGTTTCGCGCATAGATGGATTACGAGTATATTATTAATTTGAATTTCTCGGCAACTACTCTTTCCCTACGCACCATAAGTATTTTTTGCCCTTCAAAATAAGTTTACTTTCGGAGACGGCTGCCGATGCACGAGAGGAATCACCGAGATCCGATTCACCGAGCAGTTCGAACTTCTCCGCCGCCCGAACAACCAGCGTTTTCCCTGCTGAGGCAATGAAGATGATTCCGTCCGAGGTGATCACCGGACTGATCGCCGGATCGATTCCCTGAGGTAACCGCTCCTTGAACAATTCCTCGCCGGTGTTGATCCTGACGCATAGCAAAATACCAGGTTGGTTCATGCGAAACACTAGGTCGCCGTATGCCACTGGCGAACCAAGTCCTGACGGCGCCGGTCCTAGCTTCGTTTTTAGATGGGTGGCCGTGATGTCGCCTGTCCCTTCGGGGTCGACGATCAGGCCGGGCTGTCCGCCACGACCACCCATGCAGTAAACAAAACCCTTGGTCATTACCGGGGAGGAAACTGGCCAAATGTCACGTCCCCATTTGCAGGACCAAATCACCTCGCCGTTGTT
Organism: Verrucomicrobiota bacterium; assembly: GCA_014382645.1. Taxonomy (GTDB): domain Bacteria; phylum Verrucomicrobiota; class Verrucomicrobiia; order Opitutales; family Seribacteraceae. The sequence goes on from JACNJI010000286.1 coordinate 1,078, forward strand.
CGGGTCGACGCCTTGCAGCGCATGGGTTGCGCTCACCAAAAGCTGGGGGCGACCTTTCACTTGAGCGAGGACCGGAGTGGCATGGCCAAAGCTGGTTTTTTCGCGCTTGCGCTGCCAGCGTTGCTTGCCGGTGGCAGCATCGAATGCTTGAATCGTCGCTTTGGAAGACTTGCGATCGGTCAGCAGGATCACCGTGTCGCCGAAAACCATCGGGCTGACCGCCATTGCGACATCGAATGCCGCATGGTCAGGAATAACCTGCGACCACACGGGTTTGCCATCGAGGGTTAGGGCATGAAGAATCGATGAACCGAATGCTGCGTAGACACGTTTGCCGTCGCTGGCAGGAGTGGGCGAGGCGTAACCTCCCCGCAGGTCGGAAATCGTCCATGGACCCGGTTTTACGATGCGATCCCATAGCTGTTTGCCATCGGCCAAGCGGTAACAGGTGACGTGATGTTCCGGCTGGGTCGCCTTTCGGTCCGCGTTCGCCGCCCACACGCAACTCGTCACGAAAACACGACCATTTGCTACGATGGGGCTCCCTTGGTTGTGATCCGGGCTTCCATCGCCAAAGGGCAGGGGAACTTTCCAAAGGATGTTTTCTCCCGTCTTCGCGTCCCAGCGCAGTGGCAGCTTGGTTTCTTCCTGTATGACGCCCATGCCGGTCGATCCGCGATAGCCGGGCCAGTCTTCCGCGGTTAACAGGATTGGGAAGAAGAGACTTAGGACAATTACATTATGGATCACCATTTTTGTAATGATGCGTTGAGAGGTGAAAGGATCAAGCGTGGAACAGAGCCATTTTTCAATCAATGAATCTGGGGGTGGCTAATGCTCGCTAGGATTTATGACTTTTGTCGCGTGCGTTTGCCGTTGAGCATGGCGCCGATCATTACTTGTCCAGTTCCTCTTCTGTCCACGGTTTGTCGCGATTCTTTGTCGCCTCTCTTACCGATTTCACCTCATGCGGGCTCACCGTGCCGCTCCCTTGCCCGAATTCCTTCCGAATGAAGGTCAGTACATCGGCAATCTGTTTATCGGTTAGGCCGCCCATCGCTGGCATCGGTACGGAGTTCGGTTTGTCACCATGCACTTGGCCCGCCACGGAGATGGGACCAGTTAAGCCGTGTAGAACGGTTTTGATGAGTCTGGCCTTGTCTTTGCCGCTAACCCAATCGCTTCCCGCGAGTGGTGGGTAGACGCCTGGTAGGCCCTTGCCTCCGGGTTGATGGCACGCCAGGCAGGCCGTCTCATAAATCTTTTCTCCTGGTGCTCGTGGTTTTGGAATTTCGCCGAGAAGTCTACGCAAATACTCGCGTTGAACATCGCTGTCCAGAGAAAGCTGGCCATCCGCAAAGGCCGTGGCCCAATACGACTGGAGGGCACGTGCGCTCTGGCGAATCGCGTAGTCCAGAAAGGGATCGCGCGGTTGATCAAGGGCTGCTGCGACGACTTTAATCGATTCGGACTGTGGCAGGTAGCTCGTGGCAATGACGGCTTCGAGACGGACGCGGGGATGCTGATCCACGACCCTAGCGTTCAGGAGGCTGAGGGGATCGTCCAATGCCCCGGCCCACATTCCCGTCACGCGGGTGGCGTAGGCTCGAACTCGGGCGTCCTCCGAGTTCAGAAGACGTTTCAGTAACCCCGGGTGCGGCGATTCGTGAGCCTGGAAAATGCCGATCAGTTCGAGTCGTTGCTGATCATTTTCCGCCTTTTCAATCAACGCCGTTGCCGCCGGGATCACGGCCGCCGTCGGGGCGTCAAACAACAGCCGCTTAGCCTGGTACCGGGTCCAGCGTTCGGGCGATTGCAGCTGGTCGAGCAATTCTGCGGGTGACATCGCGGCGAGGTCGGGTTGTTTGATGGGATCGCGATTTTTCGCCGTGATCCGCCAGATGCGGCCGTGAGTCATATCGCGTCGGGGATCGGCGTAGCTCGCTTGGTAGTGGCCGATTACCGGATTGTACCAATCGGCCAAATACATACCGCCATCCGGACCGACACTAACATCGACAGGACGAAACGCGTTGTTCGATGATTTCAGTAACTTGGGCAGCTGGGTCGTTTTAAAGCCGGAACCCGCATCTTCGAAACGGTGCAGCTCGACCACGGCTCCGAAATAACCGCCTATCAGAGCGCTGCCCTGAATTTCGTCGGGCAGGGCGCGGGTGCCGATGATATCGAGCGAAGTCGTCTTGGGTGATGTTTCAAAAAGCGGTCCGACGGAGTGGTATTGTTCGGGCGATGCGCGGTAGGAAGCGCTGGCCTCGGTTTCCGAACTACTACCCGTCGAGCTGGCCCCGCTTACCATGCCGGGGACAGACCAATAGCCCTGGGGACGGTCGCCGGATTTGTGAAAAACCTGTCCGTAGTCATCAAAGGCGATACCCCAGCAATTAGCTCCCGCCATTCCGCCGCCGAAAAAGCCTTCTAGCAGCAAGGTTCGCGGATTAAAGCGCCACAGTGCGGCCCGGTCGAGTCGCTTGATTCCCCAGGGAGTCTCGACTCTCGACATGGCGTGTAGGCCCTGACTGAACCACAACGTGCCGTCCGGACCGTGGCAGATGCTGTTGATAAGCTGGTGAGTGTCGCCGATCCCAAATCCAGAAAAAATGACACGGTGCTCGTCCGCTTTTCCGTCGCCATCCGTATCGCGCAGGTGGAGGAGGCGATCGAAATCGCAAACATAAACCCCGCCTTTCCCTCCCCCGGGTTCAACTCCCTGAACCATGGTCAGGCCATCGGCGAAGGTCCACGACTTATCGGCCTTGCCGTCGCCATCGGTATCTTCAACGATCTGGATGTAGTCGGAATTGTCCGAGCCGGCGAGAGATTGTGGATAAGACGGCGAGCAGGCCGCGTAGAGTCGCCCGCGTTCGTCCCAGGCGATTTGCACGGGGTTGACCACACCGTGTTCCTCGGAGGCAAATAGATTGACCTCGTATCCCTCCGCCATCTCGAAAGTGGCCTGTTGTTCCTCCGGGGTGAGAGCTTTCGAGGCACTGGCATGAGAGGTTTTTCTTTTAGGCAATTTCAGGTGAGTGGCCGATTCGCCAAGAGCGAGAGCGTGAATCCGAGCGTCAGCGGACTTAACGAGCGGAAGCTGGGCGTTGAAGGCCGCCTGCAGGGAAGACCCCTGTCCACCCGGCTTCCCATACATTTGATTGACTCGATCTCCGTAGACGAAGGACCAGTTCGCGGGTCGCCAGCAATCGAACCAGAGCCGGTTTTTGAGGATGACTGCTGTGTTCAATTGTGGCTTTGATAAAAGGCTTTCCACATCTTGTTCAAGGCTGCCGACAATAGCTCGGCTAACAGTCTTCAATCCGCGGCCCGTGAGATGGACGCCGTTTTCAGTTCGCCGTTCCCCGGTTAGTCCTGACAGATTCACAAAAACAGCGCCGCGTTGTTTCGCGATCTCTCGGATTGCGTTCGTATAAGCGACGACATCACCATTCCGATTCGACATATCTGGCGCATGCGAAGCAAGCGGCTTCTCGAAAGGCATTGGCGAGACTAGAACGAGGCGTTTGGTTCGGGCTGCGAATTGATCCAGCAACCGGTGAAAGGCGGTGATGAACTCGGGTAAACGCTCCATTCCATCGAGCGCTTCCATTTGCCCGAATTGAGCGATCACCATCGTCGCGCCAACCGCTTCCAATTGCTCCGACCAGGTTCCGAAGTTCAGTTCGCGCCATTGCTGGTAAACCGTGTCCGCCTCCCACGCCATGGGCCGAAAAACGGGCTTTTTATCCGCGTAGGCCAATCCTAACAAAGACTCAATATTCCCCGCCTTTTGTTCCCGCACGAAATTCTCCTGGCCGGCGAAGACAATCACCTCGTTCTTGCCCACTTTGAACTTTCCCTCGGAAAAGGGAGCGAGAGGTGCGGACGGTTGCGCTTTGCCGAAACGCCTCAAAATCAACCCATCGGGCGGAACGGCTGATTTGGGCAAATCCTCGATCGTGATATTGCGAAAGGAAATTTCGGCCTTGCAGTCACCGTGAATCTGAAGGGCGATTTTGCCCTCCTTCGCAATTTCCGGGTTCGACTCGCGGTAGATCGCCGTCCGCTGACCATTGATGAAAAGAAGGATCAGATTTCCATCGGCGATCACTTCGTAGCGATTCCATTTGCCAGTTTTTTCAAGATGTCTGACGAACTCCTTATCAGCCTGGGCAAGAAACTTGCGGCGACGTGATTCGTCGTAAAGGCATCCCGTCCAGCCTGCTCCAATATCCGCCTGAAACCCTGACATTTCGTTAGGCGGATCGGATATTCGCTCGCTCCGGAACTGCACCCCGCCATTGACGAAACCTTCGGTGCCGACCAACTTGTATTCAAAACGCAAGTGGAAATTCCGGTAGGACTCGGTTGTGGCGAGGAACTCGTTTTTGGGATTCCCCGCCATCGAGCCTCCGATGATAACGCCATTCTCAATGTGCCAAACCTTATTCGTCTCGCCCTCCCAGCCGTTGAAGGTTTTGCCATCAAAAAGGGTGACCGGAGCGGAAAATGTAGCAGTAGTGAGCCAAAAAAATGTGCAGACAAGGCAGAATCTCATGATTTCGTTATATTATTTTTGATTTAGATTCAAGACGACTGGAGATTATTTGATTATCTACTGCCATGTTGCCTGACAATCAGTTAAAGGTACATATGACGCTCAAGGGTTTCAGAGGCTAAATTCAGATCTCTATTGAAGTGCTTTTCCTGGGATGCGGAAGCCTCGAAGATTGAAGTTGCGCCTGGCGTGTAGAGATTGCTTGCCGAATTTGTCAGTATTCTTGTCACCAATGCCGTAATTATGTTCGGCGACCTCCGTCTCCTTTGAAATATCCGTAAGTTTTTGGGGCTTCATATGTAGGCGACAAGCGAGTTCGCATGCCTTGCTGGCGGCATCTAGACGATCGGCGGCAGGAGAGCGGGCTGTTTGAAGTCAAGCTGTTTTAATGCGGGCTAGCCCCATGCACTCAAGAACACATTAATTCTTTATGATCTCAAGGAGTTCGCATTCGAAGATCAAAGTGTCGCCTGGTTTGATCTTGCCGCCGGGTCGAGGGTTGTCGCCGTAACCCAACTCGCTTGGGATGTAAATTCGCACCTTGCCGCCGACTTTTACTTTTGTGAGTCCACCGGAGAATCCCTTGATGACGCCACGCATGGGAAAGCTTGCAGGTTGCTGTCGCTCCACGGAACTGTCAAATACCGTGCCGTCGGTCAATGTTCCGTGATAGTGCAGTCGCACCGTATCGTTCATGGTGGGATTTGGGCCTGTTCCTTCCTTTAGGATTTCGTAAAGGAATCCGGAAGGATCTTTCAATACGCCTTCCTTTTGCTGCAAGTCGGCAAGGAATTGTTTTCCCTTAGCTTTGTTTACAGTAGACGTCTTTGCTCCTGACGATTGCTTGGCCTCACGAGCAATCTCCATCTTCCCTCGCATAATTGCTTCTATTTTGGGCTGGAGACTTTGTACCTCCGGCGGGATTTCCTTGAGCTTTATTCCTTTTACAATTCCGGATACAATCAACTCGATTTCCTTGTCCGAAAATTCCATCCGCGAAAGTCCCGAACCTTGTGCGAACATCATGCCGATGGCTTCGTAAACCTTCTGATCCGGTTGAGGTTCCTTCTCGGCGGCGCTTCCCAATGATGCGAGTAAAATTGAACTTATTGCGAAAAAGCCCAACGTCTTCATTCCTGCCCTAATTGAATTGGAGTTATTTTTCATGCAAGAAAACTCGCTTCTGTGGGGATCGAGTCAATCGAAATCAACTGATTTCTCTTCTTGAATTATTACGAAAACAATCGCATCGAACTGTGTGCTTGAGTAATAATTGCTGGAGTTGATTCTGATCTCTTGTCTTGTTCTGGCGGAAGAGAGCGCGTTAACCTTTTCGAATGCTCGTATTTAACAAACTATGAAACAGACATTCAATCTAGTGCACCCCAAAATCAAATTTCCCAGGCTTGTGGATGCAGTGAGAGGCGATGTCAACAAATACCTAAAGAGAGAGCGAAGAAAAGAGCTGCCGGAGAAATTCGACTTCTGGGATTTCGACTGCAAATTCGGCCCGACTGCCGAAGAGGCAAAAGTCATTCATGTGGCTGAAATCGGAAAATTCATTGATGCCGCCGAAGTGGAACAGTTGAAGTCGTTTTATGTTGAAATTTTGGCCAAGGCAGCTCGTAGGACAAAAAAGCCCAAATGAATTTCGAAGCGGAAACACCGAAGTCCGCTTTTAAATTTTATCCGAAGATGTCGAGCACTGGCTTGCCGGCAGTGAGGGGGCGGGAAGCACCGGAATTCTCTGTAGCCGGGTCTAGGGATATGCCCATTGCGTGCAGGACGGTGGCATGGATGTCTTGAGGGTGAACCGGGTCGCTCTCAGGTTCGGATCCGATTCTGTCCGACTTGCCGTAGACTGCACCACCACGAATGCCGCAACCTGCGAGGATGGCTGAGAAACATTTCGGCCAGTGTTGACGACCCGGAGGTTGCTGGGTGAGAACTTTTGGGGTGCGACCAAACTCTCCCATAACCACGACGAGCGTATCGTCCATCATGCCGCTTGCCTTAAGGTCGGTGAATAAACCGTACAAGGCTTGATCCAGACGCGGCAGGCAGAAGCCCATGCCATAGGAACCGTTTCCAAAGGCATTTCCCATGCCCATATTTCCCCCATGCATATCCCAGCTAGAACTGGGCGGTCCCTTCTTGTCGTGCGGTGCCTGTCCGGCCCAGCCGTTGACGGTAACGAAACGTACACCTGATTCCACCATGCGTCGAGCCAGCAACAGGTTTTGCCCGAGGGGATTCATACCGTACAACTCTCGGATTTTTGTAGGCTCTTGTTGCAGGTCGAAGGCTTCGCGGCCTTCTGGGCGGGTCATGCCGTCGAAAGCCATTTCTCGAAGATTTTTCCAGTCTTTGCCTTTTGGGTCCTGGTCAAGGGCGTCGGACTCAATTCCGTCAAGCAGACTTCGGCGATTCAGCAGGCGATCAGGATCGGTGGTCTCGTAAATTGTTGGGGGCTTGAAGTTCGGCATGGCCGGATGGTTGTCGGCCGATCCCACGAAGACAGGGGAATAGGGGGAGCCGAGGTAGCCGCCCGTGGAAAGATTTGGTGCACAGAAGACGGGTGGTCCGACGCACTTGATCAGCCATGCGTTCGATACTAAGTTGCGCTTGCTTGGAAGATGCTTTGCCACGACGGACCCAATGTAGGGAGAATCATCGGGGACTCCTTGCTTTACTCTTTTCTCCGACTGTCCGCTGAGCAGGTTGTGCATGGCGTCGAAGTGGTTGCTGATGCCTCCGGGATGGGTGACGGAGCGAATTAAGCAGAACTGGTCCGTGATCTTGGCCAGCTTGGTGTGCATCTCGTTGAGCTGCATTCCAGGCACCTTTGTACGTATGGGCTTGTATGGTCCTCGGTACTCGGAAGGAGCGTCCGGTTTCATATCCCAAGTGTCGACGTGGCTCGGGCCGCCGCACAATAGGACAAATATACAAGACTTCTTGGAGGCCACGGCGTTGCCCGAATCATCCGTTTTGTCGCGACCAAAGACCAAGCCCGGCATGGTCAGGTTCACGGCCCCGATGCCGGCTCCTTGTAGCAGGCGACGGCGAGAGATAGTTGGTTCTTTCATCTTCTTAATGCGTTTAAGTCGAAATATGAAGTGAAGCTTTTTCTAGTTAGAGAATTGTTTACCAGCATGGCACAGTCAATGTATTTTGAGCAGTGCGGCAAAGAGAATGAGAAGGATTTGGAAGCAGTCGTATGTCGGTGGACTAGATTTTGTGCGGGTTTAATTCTCGATTGCCGGTTGCGTCGGTGGCGGTGGCGGTGATGCTCTTGGACTTGGGTAGTTCGATGCTCCAGTCGGCGACGCCGTGGACTTGGCTGAGAATTCTGGCGGATTTACCGTTCACGGAAATGGTTTTCACGACGCCGTTGTCGTGGGTAGTCCCTTGAATCAGGAGGCGGTCGCCATTTGAGTCGATGCGCGTGATGACGGTACAGGGCGGAAGGTCGTCCACGGGGCTTAGGAGTTCCGGAAAGTCTATACCACTTACTTTCGTTGCGAGGGATTCGTCACCAGTTAGACCCTTTTCCTTGGAATACTTGTTCCCGTCGCCAAGCAAGTCCTTGGCTCGAGAACTAATTACTTTGGCGTGCTTGCCGGGGCCGAAGTAGTCGTGAATGAAATAGGGAACGCCCTTGGGTGTGGATGGCTTGAGGCGAGGTCCACCGCCTAGGTTCATGAGTGGCCAACGGTCCGGGCGTTTGGGATCGCGACCTCGAACCGTCACATTGCGGAAATGTGATTCGGCCTTTCCGTTTACGTTGTTGGCGCTGATCTGGATGAGGGGCATGCTGCCGCCGTAACCCATATTGCTGAAGGTGAGTCCGTCGACAGTGATGCTTCCGTGCTGTACGCTCTTGTCGTCTAGGCCTCGATTGAAGGGTTCGCTTCCGGTTGCGGCAATGCTTAGGTCGCGGTAGACATGGTTCTCGAACCAGGGTCGATATATCCCGTAGACCGCGTGGTCGATTTGAATGTTTTCCGCCAGCATAGTGGGTAACTGGGCTCTGAATGCATAATGGGTCTGCCAAATTTTGAGGTCTCTTATGAGGTGCGGATGTCGCAGGTCGGGGCCTACGCCCTCGGTGCCTGCGAGGACGACGGAATAAAGTCCTTCGCTGTGTGACTCGTTTTTCTCGAAGCGGCTAATGGCGAGGGTCCGTATGTCGACGATTTTTCTGGAACCGTCCGGCATGAGTATGCGTAGGTTGCTGTCGAAATTGCTGCGCTTTTGGCAATCATAACGAAAGCCGTATTTTGCATTTTCCACAGCTACGTTTCGAGTGAGAACATTTCGTCCATTTGCCCACCAGAAGGCGGCTCCGTCGTTTGGATCGAAGGGAAGCTCTTGGTCCTTCAGTCTAGGGCCATTGAAAGCCTGTACGCCGAGGTTGCGGTCGAGCAGGTTGAATACTTCCGACCCGTTCTCAAGGAAGTAGCCGTGTCCCACCGACTTGTAGCCTACGCAGTCACGCACAAGTAGGTATTGCGTGCCGTGAATCGTGACCCAACGGTTGTGCGAGTCGACTACGGCGACGCCGAGCACAGCAGAACCGCGCATTGTTTCGCCGACCAGATGGAAGTGTATTGGGTATCTCCCCAGTTCGCCTTCCTTCCCGAGATGGGCGAAACGGGCGTAGCTGATACCGCCCTTGCTGTGTCGATGGTACATGGTGTGACCCCGGACGCCATCTGGATCGGCGCTTTCGACGATGACGTTTCGGGATAAATTTGCCACCTCGCTACGAAACTCTCCATCCCCAGAGTGTTCCAAGCGCAAGGGTTTGTCGAGAGTGATTGAGTGCCCATCGATGGCCTTAACTATTCGCTCTTCCGTGCCCACTTCCTCGTCGCGATAGGTACCCATGTTTCGCACTTTCTTGGAGGCGGTCACGATTATCTCGTCACCTACGCGCCAGTCGGAGACATTCTCATTCACGACAATCTTTGCGTCGCCCGGTTGGCAGGTCGCACCCAGTTTAACCCATGGCCTCCCAAGGGGGGAGCCGTGCAATTCCATACGGGCAGAGCAACAAACCAGCGCGGGTGCATCTTTTTTGTCCATGCCCTCCAAATAGTGGAGGCGAATACGAGCAGTATGCGCTGCGGGGATTGGGTTTTGTTGCGTGCCCACTTCGAGAGTGGGCAAGGATTGCCCCAGTTGGGCGTTCGGTTCACCGTTTGGTTTCAAGCTGTTGAAATCACAGGCGAATCCACGTTCCGTACATTTGTTGCCTGCTTGAACCTTGAGTAGGCAAGCGTTGAGCTCGGTACTGCGGTCCCGGGCGAACCGGAGTGTTCCGGCCACCTGAATAAGCCGTATGACGGGCGTGGTTTTTGCGTCAAAGCGAACCGAGGTGCGTGAACTAATCAATACACGGTCTCCCGCTTTTGGGAGGCGTTGTGGTTGCCAGATCTTTGGATTTGTCCAATCGCCATCGGCGACCGACTTAACGGAAAACTGAACGGTCTCACGCTGTGCAGGAAGAACGGCGGTAAAGGTGGTGACCAACAGGAGGATCGAGAGAATGGTCTTCATGGTGTGCCTTGTTTGTTAGGTTTCTTCCGTACCAGATTCCCCTTGACCGTGGCTTTGCGTCCGATGATCTCAAGGGCTTGGGAATTGATGTCGTCTGAGAAGGCGATGTTGCCCGAAGCCTCGGTTGGCTTCTCGCTGTTTCGTATGACAAGAGCGGTGCCTAGAAAAGCGTGAACTTTGTTGTCGTTTGCTGAGACTTGATTGGCTTTCGAGGCGAAAAGGGCATGTCGCCAGTGGTCCACTTCGTTGTTTGAAAAAGTAACTGAAGAGCCTTCCCTTACCCAAGTGGCGAAGTTCGGAGGTCCACCTTTGCGGGGACCGTTGCCGTGAAAGCGGTTCTTCTCGATATGGGCGGTCCCTTGGAGCAGAACGCCGGCCACGCCACCGCCGTTTAGGTCGTTGTCGGTTAGGGTGGCGGTCGAATTCTCCAGAATGGCTACGAGTGGGGGCATGCCTCCCTTTCGGGACATGATGTTCTTTTTAGCGGTCAGCTTGGAACCATTTCGGATGCCGATGGCTACGAGGGCATTGTCGATAAGGCGGTTATTGATCAGGAGTGCTTCCGACTGATGGCGAACCCCGATGCCCGATGCCTTGTTGTCTTTGCAGAGGTTATCCACGATTTTTGCCACGACTCCATGCTCGATTCCAATCCCGGCGGCACCGTTCCCAATGCATTCGTTGCCCACTATTTCGGGATGCGCTTCGTGACGGGCACCAATGCCCGCTAGTTTGTTTTTATGACAACGATTTGAGCGAATGATTGGTCGGGCTTCCTCCTCGGTTCCTATCCCGGCCATATCGTTTTCGAAGCAGTCGTTGTCTTCAATCACGGGGCGTGTGTCCTTACCCGTCCGTATGCCAATACCAGCCCGGCGGTTTTCATAACAACGGTTTTTCGTCACGGTGGGAGAACTGCCCTCGCTTATGCCAATACCAGCCCGGATGTTGTTGTAGCATTTGTTTCCGCGTACCATGGGACTTGCTCCATTGTGGCCAATGCCTGCGTAAAAGTTTTCGAAGCAGACGTTGTTTTCGATTAGTGCGGTGGAGCCGGCCATGGAACCGATGCCACCGCCCATGTTGCGATAGCAGACATTGCCGATGACGCCGGGCGACACTTTCCGATCCTTGGATCCCGTGATACCGATGCCCGTGTAGCCGACGTGATGCACGATGTTGTTCTTCACTTCGCATGTGTAACGCACTTCGATGCCAGCTGTGCCGGAGACGCCGATATGCTCGTGGCTCTGCATGTTCCCCTGCGTTGCGTAATGTTTCTTCCACTTGTCGTCGTCGTAGCGACCCACCCCGGTCACGGTAAAACCATCCAAGGTCGCGTCTGCTCCCATAGTGACACCCGGACCTTTCCCTTTCGGGTGGTTCAGTATAGTGATTTCGGCCCGCTTTAGACCGAGTGCGCCCTTGGCGTCGTCTCCCGTGCTCCGGACGGTTATTCCTGCTTTCAGGACTATCCGCTCGCGGTAGGTGCCTGCCTCCACAAGGACGCGGTCGTTCGGTTCGGCTTTGTCGATGGCCGATTGTATCGAGGGGTAGTCTTTCGGCACCAGCAAATCGGCGGCACTGGTCCTATGGACGAAAGAAGTGAGTTGGGCCGTCGCGAAAATTACGAGTGGGAGAAACGCTTTCATTGTAAAAATAAAGGACTTGATTTGGGTTTTCATTTGCATAACTTTACGTTCTTTCGGTTGATGTTTTCACCCATCATTGGCGGATTTCGTCGTTTATTTTTTCGCCAGCACCCAGATGTTTCGGTAGCGGACGGGGTTACCATGATCTTGGAAATGAAAGGTGCCGGCTTTGTGATTGAGTTCTACTTTGTCGTGAATTTTGATTCCGTTGTGGTGGGCGGTCATGAGTGCCTTCTTCCCGCCTTTCTGCACACGATACTCGACATCGTAGGCTTGCCATTGGAGAGGAGGGAGGGAAGCGAAGTTGAAGGTGGCGTCCTTTTTGCCCACGAGGCTGGGGATCGGTTCCATTACGTCGGGGTTCTTGTATTTGTAGAGTCCGCCGCAACCGCCGCCGAGATAGGTGACGGCGCCGAAGGAGTCGAGCACTTGAATTTCCTGACCATTGGCTAGGTAGAATCCACTATTACCACGACCTTGGCCGCGGGCAGTCGATCGAAGGTTGCAGTTGAACTCGACGTGAGCGTCGTAGTCGCCCTCGATCTTCTTGACGGAGTTCATTCCGCCCTTGGGGACTTGAATGGAACCGTCTTTCTTGTCTATATGAATCCATTCGCCCGAACGGGCTTTCATGTTGTCGAAATTTTTCCCGTCGATGAGGACGATGGCTCCGGCAGGAGGTTTCTTGCCGAGGGCAGGGGACTTTCTTACAATTCGCTTGATCGAAAGGGAACCCTTCTTCCCGATGGTTCCGTCTATTGCGCCATCCTTGAAACTGGCCTTGCAGTCGGCTCCACCGATTGAACCCCCAAAGGTTACGCCTCCCGATTTCGCGTCCGTTTTTCCGTCGATCTCGGCTCGGACGATCTTGCCGTCCAGTTTGCGGCGGGCGAGCAACTTGAAGGTGCCCTTGCCCATGGCCACCACGCGGACCTCTGTCTCGGCCGAGCCGGCGGCGTCCTTCCACGATCCCTCGTAGAGACCTTGTACGCTTTCTTCGGTCGGAGGCTTGGCGATTGCAAGTGCAGCTAGAAAAGGAAGGAGCAGTACTGTTTTTGGGATATTCATGGTTGAGTGGCTTTGAGTTGTGGAAAGGAAAGTAACGTTCGGCTTTCTCTACTTGCGAACGTCGTAGGCCAACAGGATATCCTGATCCCTGACGTATAGAACACCGTCGCTCACTACCGGATGTGGCCAAGCTTTCGCCTTGGAGCGTTCGGGTTGGTCGAACTTGCTGATTTGGCGGTATTCCTTCGGGTTGAGCTCCACGAGGGCGAGAGGTCCGTTTTCAGCCCGCAAAATGATTTTGCCGTCGATAATCAGTATCGCACCCTTGCCCGCGCTGCGCTGCCGCCACATTTCCTTACCCGTCTTGAGTTCTACGCAAGCGAGGGTGCCGTTGCTTGAAGCGTAGACGTAATCGCCCACTCGGATACAACCACCGTGGTGGTTCGAGATCGTCTTGTTGGCATAGATTTCCTTGGCCGAGAAGTTTCCCCCCGAGTGGGTCACCTTGAAACCGTTGCAACCTACGCCGTAGGCACTGCTGACGAAAACATGTCCCTCATGGAAAATGGGGGTGCTGATCGTAGCCGTTTTCCCTTTGCGGGGAGCTTGCCAAAGCACCTTCCCCGTAGAGGCTTCAAGTCCGACTACGTTGGCCCCTGTGAGCTGGACGTACTGTCTCTTGCCCCCAAACTCTCGAACGATCAACGAGCTGTATTGGGCTCCATCGGTGAATTCCTTACTTTGCCAGAGGAGCTCTCCGGTTTTCTTGTCCAGGGCTACCACCGCGCCTTGTTTCCCCCCGGGAGTGACGATCACCTTGCCTTCGTCGACCAAGGGGCTCTCGGTGTAGTTCCATCCGCCGGATCGGCCGCCGAAGTCCTTGGTCAGGCTCTTCCGCCAGACTTCCGAACCATCGGAGGCCTGCAGACAGACTAAGTCGCCGAACTGGCCCAGAGCGTAGAGATGACCATCATCGAAAGTGGGTGTGCAACGGGTCCCCTTGTAGTTCCCGCCGGTCTTTCCAACGGGTTTGGAGGACCAGATGATTTTGCCGTCCTT
>JACNJI010000036.1 GCA_014382645.1 Verrucomicrobiota bacterium
CTGTCGTCCGGAGTGTATGCTGGGTTCCCGAGGCGTGCGGCGTGGCCAGCGACGGACGTTTTCTCTATTTCATTAAATTCCCCGGACAGCTTCAACGCTCGGAGCGCGAGAGCGATGTTCTTTTAGCCTTGGTGTTTCCTCTAGACAATGCGGGAGTTCTCAAAGAATTCGTACTACGTCAACTGGATCTCAAGAGTGCTTCCCCGGAATGGCGTGTCGTTGAAAACATCTCCCCAAGTTATGTTGCCGTCAGTCACAAAAGCGAACACGTATCAATTGGTTTCGACGATAATTGTCTAGTGGCCTTAACTTCTTGGTGGTCCGATGTCCCTTCTCCTACTTTTCTAGATGCAGAGCTTCGTAACATTTTCGCTCGTGCAGTTCCATACGACCCTCAGAGCGACGATGCTTTTGGCGACCTTGCGAGAGCTGACTTCGACGTCGCCCTTTCTTTCGATTCAAAGCGTTTCTTTGCAGGTATCCCCAAAGAAAAGGATGAAGAGCATCTTTATTCCGATCTTCGTAAATTCCTCGACTTCGTCTCCTGCTATCGGGTAACATGAGGGATGGGGAAGTCTTTGTGGACGGCCAATATCTTTACGATAAACCAGTGCTCGAAGAGGGTTTCGGCGTTCGCGTAGCAGGTGAACTCGAAGCAGTTCGAAATGGAAAATATGCCTCTGCCCTGCAGGGTTTTTCCGGAGAATTCATGGAACTATTTGCCCAAAAGTTCGACTTCAACACCGTGGCGCAAATCCTTGAACGCGTTGATCTCTCCAAGTCCAAGGGGTTCGAGATTTTTCGATCCAAGGAATTCAGCAAGCGTTTAACAGGAAAGACAACAGGTACTTTTTCTCTAGTCTTAGGCACACAGGAACCTGGTGGGTCCGCTCTTCGTCGAAGTGTTGACCTTCTCGTGGAGGCTCTCAATCCGTTATCTCCCGATTCCGGTTTCCCCGAAGTAATAACGGACACCATTCCTGCCGATCCAGTTAGCCCATGACCATTCGAGTCGAGAGGTTTGCTGCTACTTTTGCACTCGCTTGCCTGTGCAACTGCGCCACGACTAAACCTGACTCCACTGACAGTCCATCTTCCATGATCGACCTTCCCGAGAATCACAAACAAAATAAGGACAAGCTAACAATTGAGGGGGAAGGGGGTGAGACGGGAGAAACCGTCTCTGAAACAGCTTTACTCCACAACACAAGACCAGATAGCGTTCCGCAAGATCGATCGCCGAAAACAGTTTCCGAACTTGCCGAGTCAGACGAAAATGAGGGTGAAGATTCATCTGTTTTGGACCAACCCGATGCACGCGAGACAAAGTCCACTCCATCAGATTCGGACCGCTCACCGAAGCCTAAAGCAAACGAAACAACCTCGACGGTTGATTCCCCATCCGAAACAACGGATCTCTCAGCAGAAGGAAAATATTCCTTCGAACTGGAAAAGGCCTCGGACATTGACGAAAAAACAATTGATACGGACAAATCCTTGGCAGGTAATAGCAATACTGAATCCGACACCCCTGTGACGGACATCTTCTCCCAAGATTCAACTTCAGGCTCGGATTCCATCGAGACCGACCGAGGAGAGGGGAATCGAACGGAGCAGAAGCCTCTAGATCAGACCGATTTGGAATTCACCGATTCAAGCGAAGATCCCGATGATCAGGAATCTGAACCAGACCTCACACTTGGATTTTCAGCGGATGACGTCTCACCGCCTGAGAAACCCGACAACTCCGGCAACAGGCTCGCTTATGAAAGCGAAAATCGACCGGAGTCTCCCTTGTCGAGCTCCCTCACCTCCAATCTCAGATTTTCCGACTCAAACTCTGAATCACGAGACTTGGAAGGCAAGAATTCGCCAAGTCTGTTTTTTAGCGAATCGAACTCCAACGGCGACCTAGAATCGGATAAGTCCACTTCTATTCACTTCCGTTCCCAAAAGAATACTCCGGTCACAGATACCAGCAAAAGTGCTCGCCGTTATGTGGGATTGAGCCAATGGCTGTCACGTAGTTCTTCTAAAACTTCGAGACGCAACGAAGTGTATCTCGGTCATGGCGAACCCAAATTTTCGGTCGAGTTCGAAAGTTATATTGATGAAACTTCTCTTGTAGGAATCGATGAACCTGTTCCATGGGAATATGACTCTATTGCCAGATTACTGCGACCACGCGAAGGTGGAACATCCGGTTCCTCCGATGAAATAGGCTTCGATTACGAATCCGTTCGCATATTCTTTGGTCGAAAGAGTTCTATGAGGACGACCGAAACGAATGTGAATGCAACGCCCACTGCCTTTCGTTACGATGGTGCCTTGCACTGGTTGAACAAGCGGGACAGTGCCTCGATTCCTCCGAAAGCGAAGACACCTAAAGCTCGAAAGTACTCCAACGCTCTTAATTGGATTCGGAACGAAGGTCGCTAGTCCATCAATCCTTTCTTCAAAAGCAAAAGTTTCTTGAGAAGATTTAGGATGTGATTAATAAAATATCTTGCCAATGCATTTCAGAATTCCCGAAGCATTATGAAAAGCATCCTTAATTTCCGTGCTTTCTGGATTTGCATGGCACTGGTGCTTTGCTTCTTTGTAGCACGCATCATCATCATCACCGCCGACATGACCGAATTCATCAGCGAGTTCTGGAAATAGAGCTGATCTTCTCCGAAAATATAGCGAGGACCTACTTGATCGGATTTCCAATTCTTAGTCGAGATACCGTACCATTTGGATGATTCCGCTTGAGAAGAATTCCGGCACCTGCTGGCACAAGCGAATCATTAATCGGCGAATTGCCTGCACCGACTCGGCGCCATCCACCAGAGTTTATGATGATTTTCGGGGCAGATAGATAACCGACTCCACCGTCAGTAAGGGCAATTCCAACTACCGTGCCTCCTGAAACCGTTGCAATACCCTTGCCGCCATAACCACCGCCA
>JACNJI010000035.1 GCA_014382645.1 Verrucomicrobiota bacterium
GTTTTTATGGGTAGGAAGGATCCTTTACAGTCGTGGTTATTCATGGAATTCCTCACCACTAGGCAATTTTCGGGGGGTAACGATGGGGGGTGGTTTGCCCCGTTGGTTGTAGGATGCCAAGAGATTCCTGCCGTTATCGTCGTAGCCGTCCAAGGCGAAGCCGATCGGGTCGATTTTATCATGACACCTCGCGCAGGTCGAGTTTTCACGGTGAGCCTCGAACCTTTCCCTGAAGGTCATTTTCTTGCCCCGGGGGGGAGGTTTGATCGGAGGAACGTCCGCGGGCGGTTCTCCAAGTCTTACGCCGAGAATATGGCGAAGGACCCAAGTTCCCCTGAGGATCGGTCCATGGTTCATGGAAAGAATGCTCGGCATGGTAAGAATCCCCCCCCGCCCTTCCGCATCCTTGATCTCCAAGCGCTGATTCATGGTGCGCTGCCTCTCGATTCCCCTGGGTTTGTGAAAGGGGGCCAGACGATGGCGATCCTTCCCATAAAAACCAGAGGTGCTTTGGTTAACAAAGGTGACGTTGGAATCGAGCAACTCCATTACCGGTCGATCCTCGGTAAAAAGGTAATGAAGAAAATCTCGGGGCTGGGTACGCAAGGCATGCAAATGAATGGGGTTGTTCTTGATCTGGTCGTCAATGGACGACAAACCCAGCAACTGGACGCCAAAACTCCCAGATAGGTTGCGAGCACGCGGATCGGCCAACATCCTGTCAACGTGTCGACCGAGTTCGCCTTTTTTTAGCAAAGACCCATCAACTGCTGACTCGAACAGTTCCTCGTCGGGCATATCTTCCCAGAGAAAATAGGACAGTCGCTCGGCCAGCTCGAAAGCATCAACCGGCTGCCGCTCTGCTTTATCCTGTGGATTGGCGAGAAATCCACGGTATAGAAATTCCGGAGAGATCAAGGCAGACTTGAGCTCGAACTTCAGAGCCGTAACAAGAGCTTTTCTTTCCTTGCCCTTGAGTTTGCCAAGAACCGCATTGATTCTTTCCTCTGCAACTGACCGACGAAAGATCCGGGGAAGAAAAGATCGAATGATTTCCTCGGCCAAGTGAGGGGAGATCTCTCCATTCCAGTCTTCGCTTTGACGAATCATCCCGGCTAGTGAATCCTTCCCCTTCTTTGAAAAAAGCCGTTCAAGAGAAACCCCCGCCAAGTAAGCGTAGTTCTCAAGAAGAGAAGTTGAAATGGGGGCGGAATGAGTGTCGTTGAAGTAACCGCTTTTTCCTGGAGGATCGGGAGGTAGAATCTTGAGAACCAATGATTTCTCCCCGGATTCCGTTTGCTCGGCCCTCGCAATCCCAACCTCGAGGTCAAACCCGAAAAGAGAACGGAGCGTGTTGCGATATTCGTTGGCGGATAACCTTCGGGGACGAAAGACAGCTATCGTGGGGTCGGTCGGCAACTGGATGAATGCATCCCGCCAATTGCGGATTTTCTTGCGCTCAGCGGATGAGAGCGGCATCTCGTCATCGGGAGGCATCTCCCTCAGTTCAACTACTTCGACGACCGTTTCCCATAAATCGAGATGAGACCCTGCGTCCCGCTCAGTTAGAATCTTTGAAAAATCAACCTTACCCTTTGTTTTCTCCCCGCCATGACACTTGATGCAGGACCTCTGAAGGATTGGCAGCACCTCTTTCTCAAACACTCCGGCGGACAAAACAATGGGCAAGAGGAAAGCCAACAAGTTCAATAAAGCCCTCATTTCTCCTTGAGCTGGGGAAATGCCTTCTGGGTGGCGCCGTCTCGATAGGGCCAGCCCTCATTTGTTTGCTTTTCGCCGGGCGTGGTACGTCCGGCGCGGAAGGCCTTGGCGAGGTCGTCGACCAGTTCCTTAACGACCGCTGGGTGCTCTAGCTCCAAGTTCTTGGTTTCTCCGGGATCGTCATTCATGTTGTACAATTGAACGAGCTTGGCGGTGGTCTTGGTAGTCTCCCAGGATCCGCTCCAACCTCCACCGGCGCCTTTGTTCAGAATCAACTTCCAGTCGCCCTTGCGGATGGCGAAGACCCCAGAGATGGAATGGTGGATGGTGAAGGGGCGAATCGGTTCCTTGGCTCCATTGAGGCAAGGCAAGAAAGAGAACGAGTCTTCCGCGGCGCTATCTGGAACGTCATCTTTCTTGCCAAGCAAGTCGGCGAAGGTGGCGAAGAAATCCGTCGTGCAAATGGTCGTCGGGTTGACTGCCCCGGCTTTCACCTTTCCCGGCCAACGGACAAGAAAAGGCACGCGATGCCCACCTTCGTAAATAGTCGCCTTGGCGCCGCGCCAACTCCCTGACGGACGATAGCCGGCCTCGATCATCTTGGGAATCTTGACGTAGGGGGCGAAACCGTTGTCCGAGGTAAAGATCACGAGGGTGTTGTCGTCGAAGCCCGATTCATCGAGTTGCTCCAGCACTTGCCCGACGACCCAGTCAGTCTCGGCCATGAAGTCCGCGTACCAACTGTACTGCGGATATTTGCCCTTGAACTTTTCACCGGGGGTAATCGGGGTGTGCGGAGAGGTCAAGGGAAGGTAGAGGAAGAAAGGTTTCTTCTTTTTGTCCTTGGCTCGCCGCTTGAGGTAGTCGCGAGACTCGGATGCCCAGTCTGACAAGCAGTGACTGGCCTCGAAGAACTTGGCGGCGGCCCCTATGCGCTGGTACTTGTTGTACTCGTTGTGCGGAAATCCCTTGTTCACCGTGGGAATCACCATAGCGCGGTCGTTCTTAAGGTAAACGTAAGGTGCCATATCGAGGGACGAGAGAATAAAAAAGGCTTCGTCGAACCCGACGTCCACGGGACCATTCCTGAAAGGCTTCGTATAGTCGACCTGCCAGGAAACACCGCGCTTACTTTTGTCCGCATTCGCGTTTTTCGGGGCCCGCTCGAAGTCCGCCCCGAGGTGCCATTTTCCGATACAGGCGGTGTGGTAACCCGCCTTTTGCAGGA
>JACNJI010000397.1 GCA_014382645.1 Verrucomicrobiota bacterium
TTGATTAGTTGTGACCCTGAGCCGTTGAGATGGGGATGTTATGCGTGGCGTCCTTGCCTGCCTTTACGCTCCGGGTGGAACCACCTCAACTCGACATAGTCATGAACCAAGGTTAACCCTTGCTAGCGGCGTTGCTTCAGATCAGTCAGACGAAGAATTATTCCGGATCTGCCGTTGAATTTACTTCTGCAATTCAATCAATTGGAACGAAAAAATCTAGAGTCTTCCACCTTCCCATCAGCTAGTAGGTAGGCCGTCAAGTCTTTCAATTCGTCTGGATTCAGCGAGTTCAATAAGCCGGTAGGCATTGGGGAAATTAGCGAGGTTTCTTCTTGTTTAATAACGCTTTGTTCGAGTCTTGCAATGTCATTGGGAGCGAATGGATTTTCCGCTATAAACAGACCCTCTTTGTCCCGTGATACGATGCGACCGGAAAAGACATTGCCGCTTTTGGTAGTAATGACGGAAGTGGCGTAGGTTTCGGGTAGTGCTCGGCTTGGGTGAATGATGGCCTCAAGCATAGTTCCTCGAGAGTAACGTTGAGACAAGCCGTCGAGAACGGGTCCGAGTGCTTTTCCCTTGCCTGCGAAAATATGGCAATCGGCGCAAGAGGCGGCTTCATAGGTTCGTCGACCGTTTGCAAAATTGCGACTGCTTAGCGCCTCGGTCGCTTTCAATGCTGCGGTCAACGTCCAGTTGCTGCCCGGACCTTGCGGGAGTATACGAGGACTTGATGGCGATGTTGCACGTGCTCCCAGTTTTGCCCTCCTAGTCGGAGTCAAAGCGTTTTCGACATTGTCCGAAAGGCGATTAATAACATCGTGGTAGTTAGTGCCTGTAGGAGCATGTTTCAATGACTCGCGCAACCAGCTTGCCAGTCGTTGCATTTGGGCGGGTCGCCAATTTCCGGCATCGGCATGGGACGCCATGAAGGCCAAGTGGAGACCGAGTGGGTCGGCCGGACTTTCCGCAAAGCGTCGGAACCTATCTCCGTAAGTTGGGTTTTGGTTCAGTATGGCGAAATCTACGTCAGTGCGGGAACTACGACGAGTTTGCAGAAGATTGAGGGTCTTGTTGATGAAACCCTTGGGTTCGAGACGACTGAGAATACGACTCAACTCCATGTTGAGGGCATCGCTTGCGGCAGGGTAGGCCGCGTTCAACTGCGGGGTTATTATGGCCAACAGCTCCGGCGGTGGAGCGGGGTCTATCTTGGAGGCAATCGCAAGTGTTCGCAGGTAGGCGAGTTGGTTTCCCTCGTTCAATGACTCGAAATTCAAATTGCTAAGTTTTGCAAGTGCGGCCCGGCGATGGACGGGGGCTTTGCGGGCAAGGGCAAGCGAAGCGTGGATGGATGCCCGATTGTTTGTCTCTTTTTCAAAAAGGGTACGCCAACCATCTACGGGTTGTCTCTCAAGGGCGATTCGAGCGGCATGCCTAACCCAACGATCAGGGTTGCCCAAGCTTTCCCATGCTTCACGAAGAGCCCTGTCGCTAGGATTACTCTGGTGAAAACTCTCGAGTCTGAGCCTTTGTTCCCTGAGCCTCGGGCTAGGCTGAGATTCTTGACTCGGTCCGGTTGGATTTTCGTGTCGAACTCGGTACAACTTGGAGGGAACGCCCCGACCACCCGTCACGAAATAGAGTGACCCGTCAGGATGAATTGCCGCATCGGTTACCGGCATGTTTGGCCCTGAGAGAAATACCTGACTTTTCGCTTTGTAGCCTGCCCCTTCCGGTTTCAGATGGATGCTGTGTATGGTTCCGAAGGTCCAATCCAAGACGAAAATGGCGTTCTTGTAAGGTTTTGGAAAATGGGTGAGGTGTCCCGACACCAATCCGGCCGGTGACGATGGTCCGAGCTCTGCGATAGGAGGCAAGGAGTCGGCATAGTGCTTGGGCCATTTTTCAGGACCTTTCCGCCAGCCGAAGTCAGCTCCATTGACAGCATGAAGAAAGCGTGGAGGGCGATACCAAGGAAGCCCTGCGTCTTGTTCGGCGTCTGAGTCACAGGTGAAGAGGTCACCCTGAGCATTGAGAACTACGTCGTAGGCATTCCGTAGACCTGAGGCGATAATCTCGATCTTTGAGGCATCCGGGGGAAGGAGACCAATCCAACCGCCTGGGGCGGGCAAGGAAGAGAAGGTCGTCTCCAATGTCGTGGGGCAATGGTTGCCCGCAATTAGGATTAGGTTTTCGCCGTCCGCTGACAGAATAATCGCATGTGGTCCGTGCTCACCTTCTCCCTGCAGAGGCAGAAGAAGTTCCGTCTGGTCATAGATCCCGTCATCATTCACGTCGCGGCATCTGACGAGTCCTTCTTTTTCATTACTTACCAAGTAGAGTGAGTTGAATGCTTCCAGGATGCCATGAACTTGCCCAGGGGCACCTCGGACTACCTCCATTTCCTCGACCCTCCCTTCGTCGTTCAAGCGAATACGACTGAGAGGACCCTTCTCGGAACCCGCCAGAAGGTCTCCCTTGGAGTCGAAGGTTAGGCTGATCAATGAACCGAAGGGGACCAATGGTATGTCGTGGAGCTTTTCCACGATGAAGCTTTCCGGTCGACGGATTCCTTCGATCGTTACTAGTTTTACCTTTTCCTCTTTTTCTCCCGATTCACCATTCGTCTTGTTAGTGCCCCGGTCTGCCTTGTCGCCGCAAGCCGTAAAGGAAAGGACAAAGGCAAAATATAAGCATGCTCGTGTAGGCGTCACAGAAATTCTTTCCATCCGTCTAGAATGGCTTGTAGTTCAGGGTGCTCCTCGGTTTTTACATCGATCAGAGGAGGGCGAACTGGGCCGCCCGCAAGACCTCTAAGTTCGAGCAGAGTTTTCATTGCCGATACTTCGTATCCTTTGCATCGAGTACGTAGGTTGTAAAGAGGCAAGACATGTTTGTCAGTTACTGCTGCGAGTGTTCCTTCATCGCGTGCGGCAGCGACCTCATGAAGGAGGATGGAAAGCTTTGGCGCAACGCATGAAATACTGGAAGTGTAGCGACGTACTCCGATCCCGTAATAGCCGCTGACGTGGTCGTCGCCTACGCCGCCAATCCAGGTGAAGCGTTGACCGAGTCGAGATCTGATGCGTTGGAAGTTTCGCAATTCGCCTTGCCCGTCTTTCCAGCCCACGAGAGTGGGCACTTCCTCGGCGAGATTTTCTGCTTGTTCCGCGGATAGGTTCAACCAATCCCGGGTATAGATAAGCATGGGAAGGTCGGTAGCATTGCCAATGGCCTTACAGTAGGCAGTTAGACCTTCGACTGCGGGGTTTGGATAGTAGGGGGGCAAAATGAGCAAAGCGGCGGCCCCCGCCTTGGCTGCCTCGGTGGCCATGCTCACGGCAATGCGTGACCCGTAACCGACGCCTGCTATTACCGGCATCCGTCCCTCCGTAACGTTTACTGCGGATTGTACGACTGCGACATATTCCTCGCGGTCGAGGGAATACATTTCGCCCGTGCCGCCCGCGGCAACGAACGTAGTAAATGGTTCTTGAAGTATGACTTCTAGATTGTTTTTGAATCCCTCTAGGTTCAGAGCGTAGTCGGCATGAAAAGGTGTTACGGGGAAGCCTATGACTCCCTCGGGAATAAGTTCGCTGAAAGGTTGGTCGGACATTTTGTATAAATAGTTCTAAAATCTATGGAGCTTGCCATGCGTCAGGGACAAGCAAAATTCTTTGTGGTCCAGCTCAATGTTTTTACCAACGTGGCAAAATTCGCTTCCAGTCGGGGTCTACGTATTTTTGCATTTCAGCTTCGTCGTCCCGTTTCCGATATGGAATTGAGCGATACAATTCCTTGCCTCGGGCGATCTGGTCGTAGTCCAATGTTGCTCCAAGTCCTCCGCTTTCAGGTATCAAAACTTCTCCGTTGCTGATTGTAACTCGCCCGCCGTCAGCGATCTCGTCTTGTTCCGATTGCCATGGGTAATGAGTATCACAAGCGTAGGAGAGGTGGTGAGTGGCTGCCGCGACGTGGGTCATGGCGAGAAGTGAAATACCGAGGTGACTGTTGGAGTGCATCGACAAACCGATGCCAAAGGTTTGGCAGGTTTTGGCCAGATGTTGGACTTGCCGCATGCCTCCCCAGTAGTGGTGATCACATAGTACGATCTGTACGGCATCCTTCTTTACGGCCTCGGGCAGGTCCCCGAACGAGGTGACCGAAACATTACTGGCGAGCGGTATGTCTACGCCCTCGGCAAGCAATCGTTTGCGAACCTCAGCCATGCCGTCAAGTCCTGCGGTGGGGTCTTCGAGGTAACCTCCGTTTGATAGCTCATCGGCGAGGGCAAGGCCTACCTTGACTGATGTGTCGATCGACCATGCACAGTTTGGGTCGATGCGGAGTGGCACGTCGGGACCTAGCTCTCGGCGGAGTTGTTTTATGGTCTCTATCTCAATTTCGGGATCGAGTACGCCCGCCTTGAACTTGATGTCCTTGAAACCGTAACGATCTACCATTTGCCTGACCTGCACAACCAATTGCTCAGGGGTAAGGGCTTCACCGTATTCGTCGTCCCTGAGATCGTCGCCTTCGCCACCGCCACCGTCGTGCTTGTAGAATGGGTAAGCGGAGAATGAAACTGAATCGCGCACCCTACCACCTATCAGGTCGCAAACAGGGACCTCCAAGCTCTTTCCTATTAGGTCTAGACAAGCAGTCTCTATCGCCGCATAGCTTCTTGCATCGGCATCCAGAGGGTTTTCTCCGGGTACATGGTGTGTTTGAGATCTTTCCATGCCCGAAGCTCCACCCTCGATTAATGGAATAAGATCTCCCAATAACTTCCAGGGGTTTGCTTGCACTACGCGGTCTCTAAGATTTTCCAACGCCGTAGCCGGTTCTTCGCCCCCGTATGTTTCGGCGATGCCGACGACACCGTCCTCACTTTCCAGTTCAATGACGTTGCGGAGCGCGTAGGGTTGGTGCAGACCGTAGGAACTCCTCAGCGGAGGATCGGCCATGGCGATGGAATGAATTCGTAGATCAGTTATGCGCATCGTTGATTATTTAATCATGGCTATTCTTAACGATATTCGACTGTCACGCCAATCTAAAGGCTAAAACGGGATTCTCGAAACTGCCTTGAACTTTTTCTTCAGTCCACTGTCTAGAAGATGAAGTGGGGCCAAAGATTTGCCAAAAGGAGAGTTACGGCAATGCCGATGACTCCAAGTAAGCTGATAATACAGGAGAAGGTTTTGAGTGTTTCCCCCTCGGTGAAGCCGGCGAGGCGACCCACTACCCAGAAGCCACTATCGTTCATCCATGGAAAAGGTTTTGCTCCGCATCCGATGGCAAGCGCCACGTAGCCAATCCAATATTCACCGTTCGGTTCTATGATACCTCCAACGATACCCACAGCGGTAATCATCGCGACAGTGGCCGAACCTTGAGCAATGCGAATCACCACGGTTACGAAAAACGCTATCAGTAGTATGCCCGTTAGTCCCATTCCGGAGCCGTCGACCCAGGCGTTTACCTCTGAACCGATGCCTGTCTGTTGGAGAATGCCGCCAAAAGCTCCTCCCATTCCGGTTATGAGTATGATGGACCCCGCGCTTCCGAGGGACTTGCGAATGGCATCCACTAATTCCTTCCCCTTCTTCGCCCCGGACTTCGTAAGTAACCACAAGGCCATTCCGGCTCCTAGAGTCAGGGCTAGGTTCTTGTCGCCCAAGGCGGCCAAAACGGAAAGCAGTTCCTGTTGTCCTTTGCTCGGTTCGTCGCCAAAGACCTGTTTCATCAAGGAGTAGCCCGCGATCAGAATCACAGGGACGAGGGTAGGGGCAAGGGAAAGCCAAAGGCTGGGCAGTTCGTCATCGGTACGGTTGGCCATTGTCTTGAGGTCCTCGGTCGTCAAATCCTCGCTCCCTCGAACATCCATGGGCCATCGATTGTTCGCCCAGCGCGCATAGACGAAACCGCCCATCATGCCGAAGATGCCGACCGTCAAGCCACCTATTATCATTTCTCCCAAGTCCACTCCCAGTTCACCGGCGACCAGCAACGGTCCCGGCGTAGGTGGTACGAGCGAATGCGTCATCGAGCCTCCCGCGATAATGGCCAAGACGTACAGCAAGTAGTTCTTCCCCGTGCGGGAAGCCAAAGCTTTCGCCAAGGGTATCATGAGGTAAAATACGGTGTCGAAGAAGACAGGTATCCCCAGTATGAAGCTGCTTCCGGAAAGGGCATAAGGAGCGCGTTTCTCTCCACACAGTTTAAGTGCCGAACGCACGATGCGATCGGCCGCTCCGCTTTCCAACAGACAAGTCCCAATTATTGCGGCCATTGCGATGATGAGTCCTACCTTGGCGCAGGTGCGTCCAAAACCCTCGGCTATTCTTTTTCCAACGGATTGATCAGCCAGTTTCCCTGCGACTTCGCTCGACTCCTTTTTTTCAACTTCCCAATGGTGCAGGAGATTTTCCCGTGGCGTCAAAAAACCTACGACAAAGGCAGCCAAGGTAAGGGCGAGAAAGGCATGCAGCCTCAACCAAAGAATCCCGACAAGGACTGTTCCGATCCCGATCAACAATAAAACAACGGGAGACATGAAATTATCGAGGAAAAGTTAGTTGCCCGTTGGGGCGGTAGGACTAATCTCAGGAGATGCCGGCGGGTGCGCGACAGATGGGGTGGACGGCTTGCCATTTTTCTTTGGCACTGATTGAATACCTATTGGTAATTGATCCTCATCTTCTGCAAAATCCATGATTTTATGAATTGTCGGTCGATCGTTCTTGTCGGAAATCCATACCATGCCTCTGGCTGTGGGAATATCAAAGAAAAGTTTCGTTGCTCGTTGCCTTGGGTTGTTTCTGTCGGAGACGTCATAAACCTGCAAGAATAGATCTCCGTTTTTGTCCGCTTTACCAGGAGCGAGGTGCCTTTTCCCGGAACCTAGATTAAATCTCGTGGTTCCAAAGCGGATGCCGTAATCTTTTTTGCTTTGCGAAATGAATGCATAGCTACCCGGCGGATTTGATTTTTCGTCGAATGGCATTGGATAGCTTCGGATTGTATTCCCGCTCGACATAATTAAAAGCAGTATTTCTTTCGCGTTTTCGGGAAAAGTAGCCGTTCCAACGAGTTTCCTTTCACTTTCGTTAACATCAACTATTTCGCCTTCACTATTCTCATAGCTTTGCGCTTGGTGATAGATCTCAAGAGTTTTGGGAGCATCTTCCCGGCCGTAAAAGGCATATGGAGAAGATATTTTATCTGAAGCAATTATAAGAGGTTCCCACGAGGCGTTTTCATCCTCTCCGTTTCCGAGTGGAAAGTATAACAAGTCCTTCAAGCTGGTGTTCCCCCATCCGACTACGGAGAAAGTGATTTTCGGCTCTAAAAACTCTTCGTTCTTATCTTCAACGGTTGGCGGTTCAACAAGAACCGCACCACTGGGTGGTTCCGGCGTTAACTGCCCGTATGTCGGGGCTTGGTGGATCCCCATCAATAAAACAATTAAAATCGCACCTGCGCACGGTAATGAATCGATCATGTCTTCTGAATGGCTTTGAAGTCAGCGACCTTATGTGGGTCAGACCTCTTCTTCCGTCAACCACCTAAACTTTATGATACGGAACTTGCGACCGAACTTCCGATTGGTCAAATTCAGGATTTCTCGATCGGTATTCCAACCAGGTAGATCCGGCTCCTCTTCCTCATTGCCTTGAGCTCGGTTGAGCTTTGATGTGTTCGGTGAGTTCTGATTCAGGTCTAGCCATGGTTCTCCATCTGTCCATTTGCCGTCGCCATTCCAATCGTCGAAAGGTTCTCTGGGGCGGTGGTGGGCAGGGTCTCCAACCGTAGGGGTGGACGAGCGTTGCTCGAAGGAAGCGTCTTTTTCGTTGATTACGTAGTCCGGAATTCGTTGTACGACTGCTTCGCAGAATCGCTTAATTCCCGTTTCTTCATCGGGTTCGCCGTAGGTGCGGATTATAAAGGTGTCTGATCTGGGAGAGATTACAGGTGCCAGAGGTGTCAATACGTCACCTTGAGTAAGCCAACCGGGCATCATTGCGGCAGTTGTGGAGTTCTCGATCGCTTGCAAATTGTCGGGAGCTTCCCCAAAGTCGTACGCATCTTTGTAAACAGTTCTTAGTTTTCTTATGTCGCGATTTGAGCCTAGGCCATCAAAGGATCGATGATCCCAATACTGGTTATTGTTTTCGAACATCCAGATGCCTCGTCCCCAATAGGGGTTGCCGATTAGTTCGTTCCTGTTGGAGACTTGATCGCCGAATACACTTCTCGGAAAGCTGAAATCGGTTTTCCCTCCCATATTGTCGTGATTTATAGCTCGAGTTATGGTTTCCGTGACGGGTGCATGATTGAACTCCGCATTGGCGATCGCTGCTTGAATGGTTCCTCGGAATCCCGCTTCAGTTTCTGGCGTTTCCGCGGGCCAAATATTTGCCTTCAGAGCTCGAAGGTCATAATGATGCCCTGGCTTCCCGGGGACTTCCGGGGATTTTGTTATTCTTCGATTTATAAAATCGGCCAAGGAAAGGAATGGTCCTCGACTTTTTACTTCAGTCACCATTTTTTCGGCGAGCAAGCGAAGTTGGTCTTTGTTCAGCGCGACGTAGCCCGTCCAGTAGTCATCGTTTGGGTTGGCGCCTTGTGATGCCGGTGGGATCTCTTCACCAAAGGGTGCCGTATGGCGAAGGAACGGAAACTTTCCCGATGAGAAATTTATCGTTTGGCTGCTTCCCACATGTCCGGCGAGCGAAAGGACATGCTGATCCTGCACGTCGAGCATTTTTGCGGTTTTTCCGGAGAGGCTTGCGAGTTGGGTCATCCATGCCGTCACAGAGGTCGAATTGATGTTGAACATGCCGTTTACAAGCAAGTTCGAATTTGCCGTTTCAGGGACACGCAACTCGCTGATTTCTGGCGATTGCCCTTTATCTCGATAGTAGAGAAGGCGACCGTTTCGAAGAGGAGTGTTGTCATCAATTTCTCGTTGGGAAAATGAACTGTCGACTTCAACGGTGGGAACGGATGAAAAGTAGTATCCGTCAAATAGGGTTTCGTTGGCGTAAACGCTCTGATCTATGGTTATGTTTTGGTGTTCCACTTCCGAGTTGGTGTCTCGAAGAACCCCCATCCCGTCGTCGTAATTTCTTGTGTCCCACCACCACCCGGATCGATCTCCGTGAGCATGGTTGAATAAGGATCCAGTAGGATCTTTGTTGCGATCCATGTAATTTCTTGGAGATTCGGGAGCTTCCGGTTGCCATATGATTCTCGATACTCGGCCCCACTTCTTGTATCTAGCCACTTGGCCCGTTGCGTAGGAATTACCGACGACGTATGCGGGTGAGTGCGAGTACCAACTGAGGTTTGCGTGTTGAAACTGGGCGATGGACAGCATTGGTTGCCGAGGTACGTCGAAAAGGGCTAAGCGGGGTGTCGTAGGAAGATTCGCAGGAGATGACATATTGTGGGAATGGCCCATGTGTCCATAGTAACGCCCTGCCCTGTCGGGAGTGGGTATGTCGGGCATGGCGAACTTCGTCCCCGAAGGTCCTGTGTTCCAGTTCGAGACATTGCGGAATTGACCGGTCTGTTTCATCGCCCATTCCTGAGAGGAATTTCCGTCAAATTGATACCGAGTGTAGAATTCGACGTGCTCTCCTTCCCCCATTTTCCTATTTCCCAATAAACCTTTGCGATGGTCGCCTCGACTTGAGAAACTGTTCACTTGCCACAAGTCTCCCGAACCATCTTGATAACTGTCTACGAGTGCTCTGGGATTGAATTCGTGAAAAACAATTCTCTGCGAAGTGGTGGACAAGCGACGCCGAATCCTATATCCCAAGCCATCCCCACTTACGATTCTCTGCCCAAGTTTTCCTTGAGCGAGATCATTGGCCCGGCGATAGTCTTCTCTCCAGATCCTGTGATGGCTGCCGAATTCTTTGTTAACTTTCTGTAAAGGACGTCTTACGCTACCGTCCATCAGGTAAAGTACGGTTCCCTTTGCGATGGTTTGGGGTTGGCTTATAATTGCGTTGTGTGATTGTTCGATTGAGTTTCGGTTGAAACCTGCAGCCCCATGCACGATATGCCGAATGGTAATGGGATCGTTTCCGGGAATGCTGAATCTGGATGCATCTCCCTCGAAGTAGACGTGACGGAGTGGGGAGCTGCCGTGATGGTTTACCATGTTTATGATCGTTCCGGGCTGATAGCGTTTGGGTCCCGGTTCGATGCAGAACAACAATTTTTGGCCGGGTTCGAAAGATATTGCTTCAGTTTGCAATTTAAGGGGAGGTCGTCCCGATCTTCGGGCGTGCGGGTCGATTTGATAAGGGTGAAAGTGCTGAACGCCGTTTCTGTCGTCAACATAAGGCATGAAGGTTGGAAAAGTACCTGCTTCATTTCGTCTTCTGAAATTTAGAAAATTGTCTGAAGCTGCTTTTGAGCCAGGCTGCAGACCGTCGCCGACTGCTAACCAGTCCGAACCGTTGTGGTCGTCCCCATTACCCCATTTTTGACTCATGTCGGCGTGCCATAACCGGTTTTGTACCGTCCACCATTCGTCATTGTGCCCACCCCCGCCATCGTGGTGACCGTTTCCGTTCTTGTCGTTGAAGGGTTCGCCCGGGTCGTACCGACTGTTGAGGTTGATGTCCATGTACGGCTCGCCCGAGTTTGGGTCTCCCCAGTTATAGCGGTCCAATCCCCAGAAACCATAATAGTTTCCGTTTTTGTCGATTTCTCGATTGCGGAAGACGTGATTGACGAACCTTGGGTCGGGATGGCGAGGGGAACTACGTTGACTGTGTATCCTCCATTTGTAAAAAACCTCACGTTCTTTGGTGTTGTAGGCGGCGATTGTACAACCTTTGATCTCATATTCCATTTGATATCTTGCAGCCGAAAGCTTGACGTTGTATGGATTCCACAGAGCAAAGGTCGGCATGATTGCCAACCGAAGAACATGACCTCCTCCGGTTTGCGCAGTGTAGATGATCTGTCTGTGTTGAAGCTCGACTAGGACCGGACCGATGGGGTGGTTGGATGGTTCTTCCCGTTGATGTGCCATGTTGTAGGAGTTTGGTCTGTAATTGGAAAACTGAGCACGATGCCTTATGTAGGGTTGCATGCTGTTTCCGCTTGTTCCCCCTTTGTTCCCCGGTCGTGAGTCAAAGGTCACGAAATGATCCCCTACGCGTTGTGGAAAGCGATCTGGGGCTTCAGGAGGAACTGACATCAGATAAGGATCGTTGCCGGAGAAATGCTCGTACAATTTATAGTAGTCTCTCAATACGTTCCACATCGGGCCAAACATGAAGCCGTTTTTTGAATCAATGGGAGCGTCAGTCCCGTAGCGCCAGAAATTTGCTTTGTCCGTTCCTGCCGCGAATTCCTTGAGGTAGTGAACTTGTTCGTGGAAAAGTGGAAGCTCGTTCATTTTTCCGTCGCCTTTAATCTTGGTTCCATCGGGATTGACTTGCAAAGTCCATTCCACATCGGGTTTCCCGAAGTAGCCCGTGAGGTCTCGCTTTAAGCCACCACGGGAAACATCTGACAGTACTCCTGCTGAATGGGTGGTTAGGGTGTGAAACCTATACTTGAGTTGCTGGTCGTCGGAGCCTGTGAATTTCCCTTGGCGGGCGTATGTTGGAGAGAGATTGTTGACCTGAGTCAGGTTGATGACTTTCTTGCGGTTTTCGTCGTAGGCGGGGTCGACAGCTAAGTCGTGCCCATCCTTTAAGTTCGGCTCAGGCGAGACAATCAGGTTGCTTTCGGTTGCCCCGTAATTCGATGAAATGTCTGCATCTTTATGGGGGTTCACTATGTTTGCTTTTGTTTTCACCCCTTCGTCCCCGACCCAATAGGCATATGCCCCCGCAGGCTTTTGATTATTTGGTGCTGAGGTTGGCGGAGAGCTGGGGGAACCAGATGGAGAAGAATTCGAAGGGACGATTAACCGAGAGTGGTCCAGTGTCATATCCGTCTTCATTACCTTGATCTTGCCGTACAGAATCGGATCTATGTTTTCCGGGTCGAGCACTGAATCGTTCACTAGCCATACGCTTTCCGAACCACTGGAGTCAGGGTCGGGCACGTCGTCGAAAACGGGGTGGAAGTAGTCTGGTTTTCCATCGGCGTCCTTGTCTTGGCGAACTCGGTTGCGATACTCGTCGTCCGTTTCGTTGGCGACCCCATCGGGAAAATTTTGTTCTTCATGAAGCCACTGATGCCGTCTTTTGCCCTGAAAGTTTTTGCCTTCGTTGCCACTCACCAGCCAAGCCACTTCATTGGCGGGGTGTTCATCGAATTCCGAGTCGTACATGACGTCGGGAGGAGGTCCTAGCAAATTTCCGTTTTTGTCTACTTTGGGAGCGATGGAACTGCTTTCCAAGTTTTTGGGCGAGAGAGGAGGCGCTGATTGTCTCTTCCATACACCCGTCCAATAAGGATTCGCGACGTTGTCCAGTTCCGGGGTGTTGGGATCGTAGTCCAGTAAGCTCGCGGTTCCCGTCAACCGGGTATCCAAGCCAGCGTGCTTCTGTAGTTCCCCAATTGCCACCATGAGGCCCATGCGTGCATTGCCTGCAGCCAAAACCTTTTGTTTTCGTAATTCCGTTAAACGCAATTCGGCGCCAACGTAAGTGATTAGAGTGACCACCAATAAAAAGACGAGGCTCATGAGAGCCAACGCAAGTAAAAGGGCGAAGCCTTTACGGTGCCTATCGCCTTGCGGTACAAACTTGGTAGAATTCTTGGGCAAATTTACTAAGGATTTATGATTTTTACCCTAAGACGTCTTTAGCTGTGGGTGCAAGTACTTTGCCAAGTGATTTAACCCCGACTTTAACCCCACCAGCGTATTAAGGCTGATCTTGTAGGAAACGAAGGACGATGGCGGTGGCTTGATCGAGTTGGTTAAGGTCAATCCATTCGTCGGCGGAGTGGGCTTGGGCGATGTCGCCCGGACCGAAGACGATCGCTGGAGTTCCGCCCATGGCGATGGGAGAGGCGTCGGTAAAGTAATCGACCCCTATTGACTTGCGGCGTTTCGCGGCTTTCATGAACTGCCGGACGGCAGGTAGCTCCGGATCGGTTTCCAGTGGTGGGCAGGGTACGCCGCGGCACTCCTGTGGGTTCACTACTTTGAGTTTCCGTTTGGCCAGAAGACGATTGATTTCTTGGTAGACGGATTTCTCGGTCTCGCCGGGCAAGGTTCGTCGGTCGACTTCGATGCTGCAACGTTCGGGTACGACGTTGGTTTGGCTGCCGCCTTTTATCGTTCCTATGTTTATGCTCGGATGTCCGAGCAGGGGGTGTTTTCCCTTTTTTAGTTGTTCGACGTATTCGGTGAGTAGTGTCTCAGTGACGCGAGCCATTTCATGGATGGCGCTTTTGCCGAGGTGAGGCGTGGCTCCGTGGGCGGCTTTCCCCCGGGTCTCGAATCGTAGCCAGAGGTTTCCCTTGTGGGCGGTCACGACCTGCAGCTGGGTGGGTTCGCCCGCAATCGCTAGATCGGCTTTAGGTCCTCGTTCCCCAAAGATGCGAGAACCTGATTGCCCATACTCTTCGTCGACTAATCCCACGAACAGAATTTCAGTTTCCGCGGGGTGGTTCTTGCCTTTGGCCAGTTCAAGTAGGGCATGAAAGAAGGCGGCGACGGAACCCTTGGTGTCGCAGGCTCCGCGTCCATGCAGGCGACCGTTCTTCACTCGCGGAGTGAATTGCTTGTCCTCGGCGGGCACCACGTCGAGGTGGGGAGCGAGGACGATGCGACGCTTTACCTTGCCCCTAGGTTTTAGCCGCACGAACAGGTTTTTGCGTCCGGGCAGAACGTTTTGTCGAGAAATCTCGAGACCTTGCTTGCGGGCAAGCTCGGTTAAGTATGAGGCGACTCTTTCCTCACCCGTGCGCTCGGAATCGTTGGGGAGAAAAGCCGGGTTTACGCTGGGTATGGCTACGATGTCTCGCAGGAGTTTGGCGACGGTGGAAAGTTTGGCCACGAGAGGAAAATGAGTTAAGAAGGGAGATTTACACCTTCTCGACTATGCGGTTTTCCATTATGGGTCATTCCTAATCCACGTCATACTGCCGAGGAGGAATAGGGGGCGTTCAAGGGAGCTCGGCGACCTTCATGTTGCGGTAGTCGATTCCCATGATACGACTGCCGTGCAACTGGATGCCGATGGGGCCTTCTTCCTTGGCCGAACCGGACTTGTAGGTCATTACCTCTTCACCCTGTAACCAAACCGTGTATTGATTGCCGATGGCTTGAATGCGCATGGTATTCCAGTCTTTGGCTTTCAAGAGCTTTTTGATGTTTTTGGCCTCCACAGGATAGCCTTTGCCCGGAATATAGGGGGAACAGGTCATGTCTCGCTTCAATGAACCTGAAATGCCGATCTGTATTTGGTCTTGGGTGCGAACGTGAACTCCGGAATCCACCGTACCCTCGCCAAAGCGAAAGTCTAATTCCATTACGAAGTCCCTGTACTTTTTCTTTGTCCACAGGACGGAACCTTTTTTCTTGGGTCCGTTGCGAATTTCCAGAACTCCGTTGTTCACCTTGTACCATCCGGCTTTGTCGTTGCCGGAAGGCACTTGCCAGCCGGCGAGGTCTTTCCCGAGAATGGGTTTGAGGTCCAGCTTGCTCGAGTCGAAAGTTTTGGCCGATGTAGCGTTCAGTTTCTTGAAGCGATGGATGCGACCCGCAACGCTGTATTCCGCGACGATTACGTCGCCCGATGCATTGAATGTCACGCCATGGGGATCGGTCACGAAACCAGCTCGCCAAGCTGATTTGGGATTGCGGTTTGGCCCTACTTCCTTTTGTTTTCTGTTGTGGCCCAATGGTGTTACTCCCTTGCCCGC
>JACNJI010000034.1 GCA_014382645.1 Verrucomicrobiota bacterium
CCCAATAGCGAACAGCGGAATCTTCATCTTCAAGAAACCGGGTGATGGTCGGAATCGCCCAAGGAGAAAGACCGGAAGCCATGTCGGCGGCAAGGTGGATTCTGGCAAAGGGATACTTCTTGTCGTCGTGTCCCATCTCATACGGAGTCGAGCCTTCGGAACGGGAATGTATCTCTCCCTCGGGCAGAAAGCCCACGTCGCGTATTTTGGCAACGTGTTCACGGTGAGCCTTGCGCATTTGGTCTAGAATTTTCTGGTGTTTCTTGGAACCGGCCAGGTTGTTCACTTCGTCGGGGTCTTTTTCGAGGTCGTACAATTCCTCGGCCGGTTTGGTTTTCCAGAAGTGGCTTTGGGCCTCGTTCAATTTCCCCTCGTCATAGAGACGTTTCCATACCTGTGTGGTGGTGGTGACGAACATATAGCCCACATGTTGGCCGTACAATTTGTGAGGCATATAGTTCCGGATGTACATGTAGCGCTTGCCGACCACGCTACGCACCATGTCGTAGCGTTCGTCCATCCGACCGCGAAAGCCGTAGCCGTACTCTTGGGCAGGTGCCTCGTGCTTGCCCATGAAGGCGTGCCCCTGCATGTGGGCGGGAGGTTTATTGCCCGCTATGCTGATCAGGGTGGGGGCGAGGTCGACAAAGCCGACCCGGCGGTCACTACTGCCGCCCACCTTGTAGTCGGATGCCGCGAGATGTTTCCATTTTTCCGGAACGTGCACGATGAGCGGCACGTTGAGGCCGGAGAAGAACGGCCAGCGCTTGCTGCGTGGCATGCCGGAGCCATGGTCGCCGTAGTAGAAAACGATAGTGTCCTCGGCTAAACCTGCGTCCTCAAGCTCCTTGAGCTGAGCCCCGACTTGTCGATCCATCTCGGTCAACTTGTCGTGGTATTGAGCCCAGTCCTTGCGCACCTCGGGATGATCGGGGTGATAGGCGGGCACGCGCACCTTGGCGGGATCATGGACCTGGACATGGGGGCGTTTCCGGATTTGGCTCTCGTGGCACACGGTGTAGTTGAAGATGGCGAAGAACGGTTTCTTTTTGTCGGGGCGATTTCTCCAATGCCCTTTTCCTCCGCTTTCATTCCAAACCTCACCTTCCTTGCGAAGGTTGTAATCTTCCTTGGACTTGTTTGTGCAGTAGTAGCCGAGTTCACGCAGGTAGGCGGGATACATTTTGTATCCTGCGGGCAGGCTGGTCATACTGCGCATGTGCTCGGAACCCGTGGAGGGAGGATACATGCCCGAAATGATAGTGGTGCGAGCGGGAGCGCATACGGGGGCGTTGGATATTGCCCGGGTGTAGATCATTCCCTTGGACGCAAGCACGTCTAGATTGGGCGTGGTGGCGTACTCGTCGCCATAGCATCCCAAGTGGGGGCCGTTGTCCTCGCTGGTCAACCAGAGAATGTTAGGTAGGTCGGCCGCTGGAACGGAAGCAAACGGAGTGAGCAGAAGGACGAGTAGTCGGATGGGTTTCTTCATTTTTGGTAGTTTCTTAGGATCAGTACGCGGTTGTTCCAACTGTCGCAAATCCAGAGGGCGCCGTCGGGAGCGATTGACACGCCGTGTGGCCGGTTCAGCTTGGTTTTCGGTTCGGCGTTCCCACCGAGAATGGTGGAAACCGTTTTGCTCTTTGGGTCGTATAGGCGAATGAGATGATTGTTGTCGTCTGCAATGATGACGTTGCCTTGGCCGTCCAGACAAAGGTGCTTGGGGCCGGCGAATTCAGCTTTGAGGGCGGGTCCATCCTTGGGACCCTTTTTGCCCGTTCCGGCCAAGGTGAAGATGCTCCCATTGGAACGAACAATTCGAAGAGCATTTCCCCCACGTTCCAAAACATAGAGATTGCCTTTGACGTCCATCACGGAAGCACGCGGGTCGGCCAGCGGTTGCTCGGTTGCTTGGCCGCCTTCCTTAGGAGTTCCCTTCTTTCCGTTGCCTGCCAACGTTTTGATTGTTCCTGACTTGAGGTCTATGCCACGGATGCGCTTGTTTTGAATGTCGGCGATGAGCAAAGTGCTTTCATCGGGCGAAAGGCTTATGGATATGGGATCCGCCAACAGCGCCTTCGTCGCGGGACCATCGTCTCCGGCGAAACCTTTTTTGCCGGGAACTCCCGCGATGGTGGAGACGAGGTTCGTCTTACCATCGATCTTGCGGATCAGGTTGTTTCGCGTGTCGGAAACGTACAGGTCGCCGTTCGATAAGCGGACAACATTGTGCACACCGTTGTAGACAGCTTTTTTTGCGTCCATGCCATCCCCGGCGTATCCCTTCTTCCCGTTCCCGGAAATCGTGATCAGTTCGCCTCCTGCCTTCAGTTTGTGAACACGGCCCCCCATGTATTCCGCGACGTAGGCGTTGCCGGCTTGGTCGAAGTCCACTCCGAATGGATTGTTCACTTGGGAAGAATCCAAGACGACCTCCAAAGTGGGTTTAGCCTGGAGCAGGTAAGGAAAGCAGACCAATATGGTCGCTGCAAGCGATGGTTTCATAGGGTTGAGGTCGGTTGGCGTTATTTTCCCTTAGTCACCAAGGGGAAGTCGTCGGTGCGGAAGGGGGTAACCGGGAGGGTGACTGAGCCGGTCTTCCCATAGAGATTACTGACGGGATTGTTGGACCAAGCATACCGAACCGCGATAGGTTCCTTTATCCCTTCGGCCCATACTTCCACCTTGTCTTGGCCTGACAATTTGGCTTGAGCCCAGACGAACTTCTTATCCTTTCCGCAAATCGCGAATCCGATGGGTTCGCGGAGGTCAAAGGCATAAAGCCCGGTTCCGATGTGATCGAAGGTGATGGTGGCCTTGCCTCCCTTGACTTCCATTGATTTAAACCGAGGGCTGAGGTGGGGGAGCGTCATCCCGTAATCCAATCATATTTGATCCAAATGATTTTTCTGGTGTGCATGGAAACAATGA
>JACNJI010000254.1 GCA_014382645.1 Verrucomicrobiota bacterium
GAGGGCGTCGCCAGCCGCTATTCAAAGGCCCGCACCGGCGCTGTCTCGCGAGAGGCTCGAGCTCGGGGTGGAAGATCAGAAGAGGTTCAGGCTGAGCGCCGTAATGAGGCCCGCAGCAAGGGTGCTGAACAGGACCGAGCATTTCGTTCGTCCAGAAGGACTGGAGAGACTTTCGCCGATGGATGATCTCCACGAAGGCGCGACCGATTCTGTAACCCGAGCCCCAGATTGCCTCTAGCGACTGGCCCGGCTCGACCGTCCAAGTAGGAGCCGCGACGTGATTGGGAATCTTTATGGCGAATCTTTTCGATTCGGGATTCACCACGAGGAGGGGCAATAGCCCCTTGACCTCCTTGCCGAAACGATCCTCGGTTTGAAGGACAGCGCGATAGGCGCCCTCCTTCAGTTTGAAGGAAAATTCCTTGTTGCCCTCGGCGTCGGTGGTGAAACCTTGGGTAGCGACTACCTCGCCCAACTCCCATGAATCGGTTTTGGAAAGGTCCGGCTCGGGCTTTACGTCCCCCCGCATGTCTTCTCCCTGAAAATGATGGTTACGCTGTCCGCCAAGCTTGGCTCGCTGAACGCCTTCAGGCTCCTTGAGACGATGAATATTCAGGGAACCTTCTGCGATGCGTCCCTCGCCATCGAGGGAGGTGGTCTTGAGCGTAACCTTGACGGGTTTGCCCTCCGTCTGCCACTCCTCGGCGGAAAGGGAAGCCTGCAAGGCTACGAATCCGACGTTCACGCTGCGGTCGCCCGAGCGGGTTTCTCCGGTACCGTCGACGACGTCTGCATGCACGGTGTAGCGAAAAGTCGGCTCGTCCTTCTCGGAAACGGAAGGATCGGGCTTGGCCGTGAACTCGACATCGAAGGAACCGTCGGCTCCCGTACGAGCAGTCCCATGAGAGATTTCCCGGGAAGGAGAGGACGGGAAAGGTCTCCACCAGTAATGCCAACGCAGCC
Source organism: Verrucomicrobiota bacterium (assembly GCA_014382645.1). Lineage (GTDB taxonomy): Bacteria > Verrucomicrobiota > Verrucomicrobiia > Opitutales > Seribacteraceae. The sequence continues at coordinate 964 of JACNJI010000254.1, forward strand.
ATGGTGGAAAACGCACCTGACGAACTACGCGATACTTGACTTGGGCGTCGTTTATGGCAGCTCCCGTATAGGCCATGGCCGAGACCCTGACCTTCACCTTGCCGTGGAGAACGGCGGGCTCGGAAGGGGCGTCAACGGTCACCTGAAACTTGGGACGCTTGTACTCCTCGACGTTCACATGGGCTGAACCTCCGGGGGAATTCGGTCCCTCGATTTGTATGCGCATCATGCCCATGAGGCGATCTCGGGGGGCGGTGAAGCTCCCATCGAAGGAACCATAGTCGTTGGTGCGATGTTTAGCTCGAGATATTTCTTGGTTGTTACGGTCGCGAAAAACGACCGTGAGGTCACGATTCGGGATTACCTTGTAATTGTCGTTCGCTTGGTCGATTCGATAGGAAATTCCCTTGTACCGAATAGTCTGACCGGGACGATAAAGGCTACGGTCGGTAAAGAATACGGAGCGCTCGTAAGGACTTGGATCATTCACCCGGTCGTCTACGTAATAATCGTTAGCCGTGGCCAAGGATTGCCCTTGGTGCGAAGCCAGAATCGTGAGACTGGTTCGATTGGTCTTCAGGCTGAAAAGCCCATTGGCGTCGGAGCGGGTAGACTGGAGCTCTACCCGGCGATTATTTCGCTCTCTCTTCCAAGCGCGTACGGATGCCCCTTGAACAGGTTCCCCCGAAATAGCATTCAAGACAAAGCCTTCAATCGCCCCGGATCCTTGGCGCGTACGCATAACCAGAGAAAGGTCGCTCACCCAGAAGCTCGAATAGCTCACGCGGTTTTCCTTGTCACCGAACTTGGGATCATGACTCGCGAAAAGAAAATAGGAACCTGGTTCGAGGCCTTTGGGAGCGGGAATCTTTTCAACACGCTGCTTGAAATCATCGGTGGGTGGCAGATCGACTGACCATTCCTTCACGGGTTTGCGCTGCAACCATTCGGCCTTACGACGACGATCAATGAACTCGGGATGATGCTGGGTGTCCTTCAACCGCTTTACCCAATCAAAGGAAACGACTCGAAAATATGCCTTGGTCAGGTTGCGATAACGCAACTCGACGTTCGGCAAGGGCTCGTTCCATACGCGCTCGCTCGTAACGGCAGACGACTTTGATTCTATCTGATTCACCAAGTTCTTGCATTCCTTTCCTCCCACACTGTCGGGAAAGACTGCCGCTCCGCGCTTGGCTAGCTTGTGGGCTTCCACGAGTTCTCCTTCCCCATGCAGGACCTGGGCATTACGATGCATGGCTCGGGCAGACATTTCGTGATCCGCCCATTTCTGGGCAAAACGCTTGAGGGCGGCCTTGTAACGAGCGTTCTTCTCTTCGCCGAAAGCTTTGTTGTTCCCAAACTGCAGGCGAAGGAGGTCCGCATCGACCAAGGCGTCGGGGTTATCGTCCTCTTGATGAAACCTCAGTAGGTCTTGAAACAATCGGATCGCCTTGATATTTGGCGACTCGTCGTCGTCCGAATCGATTTCCCAAGCCAGAAAATCCTTGGACGAGGCGAAAATCGGACTGTCGGCGGATAGGACGAAGGCATCCTGCGCGGTGGAACCGGCCTGCTCACCTGCGGAGTAGAAGCGAAGAGCGTCGTGAACCACGAAATCATAGAGGGTCGGGCGGTAACTGTCGGGCACGGATCCTTGGTGCAGGAGGAAATTGTAGTCTCCGATCTTTTCCTTTTTCAGGACCTCGTGATGGGCCAAGGTCTTTTGAAACTGCTTGTCGATTTCCGACAGGATGCGCGGCAAGTCCCAAGTGGTGATGTCTCCGCCGGGAGCCTCAGCGGTTCGAGTTCTCTGGGTGAAGCGCCAGCGGTTGTGCTGAAAGTACTGCCAATACCAATTGGCCAGAACGCCATTCATCATGGGAACGATCTCTTTGGGAGCCTTGACCATCTCGGTCTCCATGCGAGCGATTTTCTCCTCGGGCTTGTTGCCCTGAATGGCTCCCTCCAAGTTGATCTTCTGCGCAATGGCTCGAATGGCCACGGCATGGGCTTTCTCCTTAAGGGCTCGCTCGATGAGGGGGTCGAGCTTCTCTATGGCCGTCTTCGGCAGACCCTTCTTGGTAGCCTCCTCCACTTCCTCCCATTGGTCAACAAGGCTTTTGTCGGAATCCTTTTGGCCGATGAGCAGGACGGCAAAGGCAAGAAACAGGGAGGATGCTGCGATTGGTATGATTTTCTTCATGGTGCAAATCAATTAGGAGATGGAAAATAGACAAGGCGTGTGCGAATCAGGAATTTGGTTTTATCATATTAATATCAGACGCACACGAATTCTTTTTCTTAGAAAAATAAGAAACTCGATGAAGGTCAGGGTTCCACAATTCCCACCGATAATGCCACCAGAATCTTCTCTCCATTAGGTTTTGCAAGAGAAAGGTTCGTACTTTCCCCAGGGATGACTTCCTTGGAAAATACACTTCCGCCACCTTTCAAAGGAATAAGGGAATCGATATCGGAAACTTTTTCCGTGTTCAGGTCAATGCGAGCAAAACGACCATCCTTTTCCAGAATGGCATGCGATTCAGCATCGCTCAAGTCGACGTAAACCAATTTGATCCCACCACGAGTTTGCCCAAGCTCTATCCAAAAGGAAGCCCCGTCCTTGAGTTTCAAGGAAATCCGAGGCTGTTTTCCCTTCAAGCGAAACATCCCACGCATTTCGACTTGGTCAGCGAAGGACGGCTGTTTTTTCTGCCTTTGATCATCGCCGGACCCCTTCTTGAGATCGGCCAAGGCGTTCTTAGCTTGAGATTTGATTCCATCTTCGCCCTCAAGCTTACCTTCGCCGGCAAAGGCATAGCCCTCGAGCAGAATCTTGCCTTCCGAAATCGTCGGGGTCACTGAAAGAATAATCCCGCTAAAGACCTCTTCTTTTATCCCTTTTTGATTAACGTAAACTTCCTGCCCTATCGATATCGGCGCCTCTTGCCCTGAAAGAGTAGTGACTCTCGGGGCGGAAAGAACGTCGTCGCCATCGTGAAACCGAGCGGAGATCTGAACTTGTTGCTTGATGTTCTCGGCATTGGTCAGTCCCGAAGAAAGGACTGTGAATAAAATCACGCGAGAAAGAGTGGCAAGATGACGAATCATAGCAGAATCAACATAGGCAAAAGACTAGGGGGAACAAGGATAATAGTTTCCTCAAACATTTTTGAAAAATCGAATGTCAAGGTGGGAACTTTTCATTAAGTTTGCCCTGCTCAGCAGTACAAGCATTCTTTCCTCCATGTCCCTCTCCCGTAAAACCCTGACATTGATTACCCTCGCTTGGACAATGCTGTTTATTACCGTGGGAGCACGGCCGGAATTCCCCTTTCCCGGAGAAAAACCCGTTGGGCCGAACCTTCATGCCTTGGTTAAAGCAGACATCCAAGTCGACCCTGAACACCGTATCACAAAAGGAACCTTACTCGTCCGCGATGGTGTTATCGAAAAAGTAGGGAAGGATGTGAAGATTCCCGCCGGTTACAGGATATGGGACATGACTGGAAAAACGATATATCCGGGCTTCATAGATCCTTATCTGCTGCCGGATTCGGAAGATGCAGGATTGCTCGAGCTCAAGCACGACGAGCATGTTCACGCCACGGCCGACTTGTCCTTTCACGGGACGCCCTCGACGCGGACTGACTCCGGAGAAAAGGGACCTGGCTTTGAAGTGTCGGGCGTTCATCCCGAGCGAAGGGGAATCAACGATTTTCAACCCAACGACAAAAAATGGGAATCCCTACGCAAGCATGGGTTCACCACCGCCCATCTAGCTCCCTCCAAGGGTATTTTCCGAGGAACCGGGCCATGTGTTCTTCTCCGGACGGGAGACCCGAATGATCTAGTACTTAAAGAAGAGGTCGCTCAGGTCATCGCCTTCGACCCGGTAGGCAAGGAACAATCCCCTCGGGTTTACCCGAGTTCGTTGATGGGTACGCTCGCCGTCATCCGGCAGACTTTCATAGATACAAAATATGCTCAGGAACTCATCCTCTACCAAAAGAAGAACCCGGTCCCAGTCCCTGTCGTTCCCCATGCCGGGATCCGAAGCTTGCAGGAAGTTCTAAATAAGAAAGCCCCCTTTCCCGTTTGGTTCGAACCCGGTAGTTGCCTAATGGAAAGTCGCGCCTTGAGTCTGGGTAAGGAATTTGGCGTGCACCCGGTAATAATTGCAACCGGCGACGAGTGGAGAAGGCCCGACCTCGCCTGCTCGAAGAATCACTCCTACGTCTCATCACTGATTTTCCCCGCCCTTTCCAAGTTGCCCGACGACGAGGACTGGAACCAAATCTCTCTGGATCAGCTTCGAGCATGGGATCACGCCCCCGGAAACCCTGCTCTGCTCGCCAAGAGAACCAAGTCGCTTTCCTTCACCACAAGCGGGTCGAGCCTTGGTGAATTCCACGGAAACTTGCTGCAAGCAATCGGTCGAGGCTTACCTGAGGAGAAGGCCATCGCCGCCCTTACGACCAACCCCGCCAAGATCTGCGGGATCGACCGGTTCGCAGGAACGATCGACAAAGGGAAATTGGCAAACTTTGTCGTGGTGGAAGGAAGCACTTACTTTGCCAAGGAAGCGAAGATAAGTTCCACCTGGATTCAAGGCCACCCCTTCCAATACCCGCTCAACGATGCCGACAAGAAGAAAGGGGAGAAAGACGGCAACGCAACCGACGAGAAACCTCTCAACGAGAGAATTGCCAAGTTCCCCCACGCCGACCGCAAGGCACTGGAAAGTCCGGCCTCGGTTCTCTTTACCGGTTTCAAACTTTGGACCTGCGAGAAAGAGGGAATCCTTGCCGACCGGGACTTATTGGTGAGGGATGGAAAAATTGTAGCCATCGGCGCAAATCTAAAACAAACCATTCCAAAGGATTGCAAGCTAGTGGAAGGCAAGGGCATGCACCTAACGCCCGGAATTATCGACTGCCATAGCCATGCCATGATTCTCGGAGGAGTCAACGAGTCCACCCTGCCCTCCACAGCAATGGTCCGAATTTCCGACGTCGTCAATTCGGAGAGCATCAATGTCGAGCGCCAGTTGGCGGGTGGCGTGACTGCCTGCAACCTGCTCCATGGATCGGCTAATCCAATAGGCGGTCAAAACGCCGTAATCAAACTCAGGCTCGGAGCGTCGCCGGATGCAATGCTGATGCAGCAAGCGCCAAGCGGAATCAAGTTCGCCCTTGGAGAAAACGTAAAGCAATCGAATTGGGGTGATAAGTACACCACGCGTTTCCCACAGTCTAGAATGGGAGTGAAATCCTTTTTCGCCAATCGCTTCACCGCCGCCCGCCAATACGACATCCGACTCCGGCAAGCTCAGGAGGGTAAGGGACCGCCTCTCAGGAGAAACCTCGAGCTCGAGGCAATCCTTGAAATCATCCGGGGCCAGCGGCTCATCCATTGCCATTCCTACCGACAAGACGAAATTCTCGTGTTTCTGCGAACCATGGAAAGTTTCGGAGTCAAGATCGGCACCTTGCAGCATGTACTCGAGGGCTACAAGGTGGCGGACGAGATTGCCCGTCACGGTGCGGGGGCATCCACTTTTTCCGATTGGTGGGCTTACAAGTTCGAGGTTTATGACGCCATCCCCTACGCAGGGGCGATCATGCATGAACGTGGATGCGTGGTAAGCTTCAACTCGGATTCACCCGACCATGCTCGACGACTGAACCTCGAGGCGGCCAAGGCAGTCAAGTACGGCGGTCTACCCGAAACGGAGGCCCTCAAATTCGTCACCCTCAATCCGGCCAAGCAGTTGGGCATCGACCAATGGGTAGGTTCCCTTGAAGTCGGCAAGGACGCAGACCTTGCCCTATGGACAGGTAATCCCTTGGATTATCGATCGAAATGCGAACAGACGTGGATCGACGGCGTCTTGTACCACGAACTGAACAAAACCCGTGAAAGAGAAAAGCGACGAACCAAGGAGCGGGACACCTTGGTGGCAAAGGCGAGAAGTTCGCTCAATGGCGGTAAAGAGGACAAGGCTTCAGCCAAATCAAAGGAAAAATTCTTTCGACATTGCCTTGAAACCGCATGCGACCTCTTCCCCCACTCTTGCCGCACCCATGGGCACCAACATCAGGAGGGCAGTCGATGAAAAGCTCAGCGAAAATTCTTCTCGTTCTTCTGTTCGGCGTTCATTTGGCAAAGGTGAGTTGGGGAGAACCCGTTATATATCGGGCCAAGAAAGTCCACGCTACCCCTTTTCTAACTTATGAACCCGGCGAAATACTCGTTGAGAACGGCAAGATTAAAGCAATCGGGAAATCCGTAAAAAAACCTGCAAAATGCAAGACAATCGAATGGCGGGAGCTTGAAATATACCCGGGTTTGATCAGCCCGGGATCCTCTCTTGGACTAGCCGAAATCAATGCCTTGCGACCGACCCGTGACGAGAGAGAAGTCGGCTCGCATACTCCCGAGATTGAGGCTTGGGTGGCAATCAACCCTGATTCCGAGCTAATTCCAGTTGCTCGTGCAAACGGAATCGCTCATGCCCTAGTCGTTCCGATGGGAGGAACCATCTCCGGCACCTCCGGATTAATCGCTCTGGACGGATGGGGAGTCGAAGAAATGGCCGTAAAGAAAAAGGTCGCCCTTCATCTATGGTGGCCGGGGCATGGCATTTCTCTCCCAAATCCGACTGGGAACTCGAAAACAAAGTCCATCGACGATCAAGCCAAGGAGCGCAAAAGTCGTATTCGTGAGATCGATGAATTCTTTGACCAAGCGGAAGCCTACCGCAACGCTCGGGAAGCAAAGGTAGCGAACTTTTCAAAAATCCCCGGATGGGAGGCCATGCTCCCGGTTCTTAGCCGGAAACTGCCCTTGATGATCCATGCCGACGATGTTCGACAAATCAAAGCTGCCGTTGAATGGGCGATCAAGAGAGATTATCGCTACGTTCTTTCCGGTGGTCGAGATGCTTGGAAACTGGCCGACTGGTTGGCCGAGAAAAAGACTGCTGTTGTCTACCGCCATATCTTTAGTGCCCCCTCCCAAAGGAACCAACCCCATGACCGACAATATCGGGCTCCCGCCATTTTGGCTAAAGCCGGCGTCCCCCTTTCGATCGGGCTTCCGTTAGGAGCTTGGTCGGCAGCCAACCAGCGCAACTTGCCGTATCACGTCGCTCAAGCGATAACATACGGACTTCCCAGAGAAAAAGCACTGGCATCCATTACGCTCGAACCCGCAAAACTAATGGGAGTCGACAATCGCCTCGGCTCATTGGAAATCGGAAAGGACGCGACTTTCCTTTCCTGTTCGGGCGATTTGTTCGACCTTAGAGCCTCCGTCAAGCACTTGATTCTTTCCGGACGAGAAGTGAACATGGGAAGCCGGCACACTCGGCTTTACGAACGATATGACAATCGTCCCGTTCCCAAATTGAAGTAATTGCCATCGAGGCAATCCCAAAGCCTAAAGGACACTGGAAGAGTTACCGGTTCGTAAGCAATAAGCTCATTCGGCGAATCCTGGAATTTGACCAATCGTCACCCAGTTCTTCCCGTCAAAGCAGGCTTGGTCGTTCTCCGAAAGCTCGCCGGTCCCAACGGATTCTCTCAATTGATCGACGGTGTACGGACCCATTTGTTGTTCGTTCTTGTAGACAAAAACTCCAGGCAACGATGAATCCGTCTCGATTACAGGTTCCTCGGTTGCAACAGCGGTCTCTGCGGCTTTGTCTTCTTGGTGAACATCCTCGTCGAAAGTCAAGGAGGGAACTTCCCTAACCTCCATTGAAAACCTAAGAAATTCGGCATCCTGAAACTTGAAAAGCTTGGCGAGAAACACCTCGGGAATTCTTTTCTTGGCTTCGTGGTAACGCTCGATGCCGTCGTTGTAGCCTTTCCGCATTAGAGCCACCTCGTTTTCCATTCGAGTCAGGCGTAGCATGAAGTCATCCATGACGGTGTCGCCCTTGAGGTCGGGCGAATCTTCGCGAAGTGCAATCAGTCGGTTCGTTAAGACCGTCTCCTGCCGCATCACCGAATCCACTTCAGTCGGGGAATAGGAGGTTTTCCCGACCACGGCAGTTCTTAGCCCCGCAACAGCCTCCAAGACGGACTCTTCGTGGGACAAGTAGCCCTTTACGATATTTTCCATGCTTGGGATCAGGTCCGCTCTTTTTTTCAAGGAGACCTCGATATTTGCCCAAGCTCGATTCACGCGATTCCTCAAAAAAACAAGGTCGTTGAACATGAGAACCAACATGCTAAACCCCAGGAACATGGGCGACACCAAGGCCGAAAGGAGAAAATCCGTGGCCGCAAACGAACCAAGCGCCCCAAAGAGGATGAGACCGAGGAAAACCGTTCCGTTCTGGGCAAAACCAATGCCAAGCAAACCCTTGCGCCCCTGACGCAACATGACTTCCGTCTCCGTCTCGTCGGAAACAAGGAAAGGGAAACCGCCATTGTCCCCGTCGGAAATAACCAGATGGTCACCCGTGTCCTTATCCACCACGGCAGAGCCCAGAACGTAGACCTCGGTCGCAGGAGCAATGTGCCATTCGTAATGCGTCTGTCGACCAATCCTCTTCTTGACCTTGAAATCGGCAGTAAATTCCGCACCCTCAGGCTCGATTGGAATTACGCCTTCGGAATCCCTGCATTGGAAAGGCACATAATGTTTCTCATCCTTAATGACGACAGTTCTAGTTTTCTTTCCGGAACGCCGACGCTCGGTGATTTTGTATCTGTAATAAACACATTTTGCATCGCTTATGGGGCCCTTGAGGAAGCGATTGGGATCACACTCGACAATCCCCTTGATTTCGGCAGGTCCGTAAGCCAGCCCTGCGGATGGCGAAGTAGGTATATTCTCAACGTATCGCTTGGTCTTAATTCTCCGAAAACCGAAAAAGGAACCCAATCCCATCATTAGCAAAGCGGCAGCTGCACACAACAGAGAGATCCAGCCCTTCATTGGCGTCTTTGCAATGACTGCTTCCCCTGACATCGTATCCCCATCCGCGAGAAGGGAAGGCCTCGGTTTAATTCCCCACAAAGGGGCCAGCAAACGCTCGGGAAATCGATCTCTAATCGCATTGGTTCTTTCGACAGATGCAACGAAATCTTCGCGAATGCCCAAGATGCGGGAACGATCCCTTTCATTAAGGGAAACGAGATTAGAGGGGAGGGTCTTCCAGTCGACTCTAACGTCGACTAATTCCGTGACTTCGGACAAAGCCGATTTCTCCAAACGAGTAAGACGAGCATATCCGTCCTTCAAATCGACTTTCATCATCGATAACCCCGAATAAATCATGGCAACCGAGATCAAAGCGGAAACAATGGATAGAAAGACCAACACTCGATGAATTCGGAAAGCAAAGCATAGCAACAAACAACCGAAGCAAAGAAGGGCTACGCTAGCTGTGCTGGACAAGACACCCTTGGTTCCCAACCCCGAACGGTTTTCCAAGGCATCGTCGTTTGACAGAACAGGGGTATACGAACCGGGTTGATCAAAGCGAAGGGAAAAACCGTCATTGGATTTTACTACCATCGCGAAAGCAAACACCTCTTCTCCCTCCTCAATGCGCCATTCGGTATAACGAAACCTACCCTTCTCTTTTTGATAGTCCTCGTCCAAATCAGGGCTTACCCCACCTTTCTTTAGCTCAACCAATATCTTGCCCGTATCTTCAGACAGGAAGAAATTCGTTGATTCGGATCCTCGCTCAACCGTCACCCAACGCGTATCGCCATCCGAATCCTTCTCTTCACGCTCCTTGTGGAAACGGTGATAAAGACAAGGGGTCTGGGTGTATCTTGATACTAATGTTTTTTTTCCTTTGCTGGCTTTACCTTGAATGCTCACCTCGCCCGGAATCACGTGATGAACGGAAACTTGGGGCACTCGTTCCATTTGCCTCATATCTCGAATGATATCAAACCCGTAGGACTGAACCCAGAAACCGATCCAGATGAACAACAACCCAAAGGTAAACCAGGCAACGTACTGAAGGGCTTTCTTGAATTTCTTCATCCGAAAATCGAGTTAACGTTCCGAGGAACAAAAAGAAAACAAAAAAGGGTGCGCGACCTGCCCGGATCGCACACCCGTTATAAAATTACCCTTTAAAAGATGAGAAATTGCCCAAAGCTCACCAGGTAACAATATCTAATAAATTCAAACTCATATATTGGGACAAATTATTGCCAAAAACATCAAATAATTGTAAGAAACTGGTAGTTCATCTCATAGCGGCAGATTGTGCATTCAAGCACACAAGTTCGAAATACTGCTGCCATCAGAACACATCGACGCAAAGGTATTCTCACGATGCGAACTCAATCAAACCGGACGGCGACTGACTACCGAGGTTCCTGCGCCAGAATAACACGATCGCCCTTACTTTTTCGAACAAGGTAGCGCACCTCAGTGGTTTCGGCAGGAGATCCATCGTTGTTTTTGGCAACGACAAGAAGACCGTTAGCCGTAAACTCTTGCTCATCGACCTTTCCTTTACGATATCGTGTCCACCCAAGGAGTGAACCGTTGTCTTCGTAACGGTATTTATCCTGCCATTCTCGCGAAGTATCGATAAGAGGGTCCACATAGTTGCCCAAGGAGTAGTCAATCGACAGGATACGATCGCGATCATCATAGACACGTTTCTGGTTGTCGGGGAAATAAACCGAAAAGAAGGCAGGTGCAGACCAATGATCGGCGTTGCCGGCGAAAAGGCCGATGTCCACACGATTGGACTCCATAGCCGAACCGGGAAGAACGGGTCTACGCTCATGCCAAGGGATAGTGATCTCCACCACGCTTCCGTTCGCATCTTGCTTTTCGATCGTAATACGTTCGGCATCGCCCCGCAGCACCTTCCATCGATAAGACAGAGGTCTGCCGGAAAGGTCTCGAGAGGAACGGGCGTCCAAAGTAAAGCGTAGAGAGCTTGCAGATGACTTGTAGACCCGAGCTGCAGCGCATGGCGTATCGAACAAGCGCTGATGCGGACGGAAGTCAAAAAAGTCTTGCCCCGCGACGGGTGCGTCTTCCTTCGTCACTTTGAATTGAGCCAACGGAGGCACGGAATCCGGCCGCAATTCGTGGGAGCGACGAACCATGGTTTCGACATCAAGAAGGGAACCGTCAAATACAGTGGGGTGTGCTTTCCCCGTGAAATAGTCTTCGTCGCTTTCGACGTTGCGGTTGCTCCGACGAAAGACCTGTTGAAGGGTCGGCATAAGAAGCGGGGAACGGACCAGAACCTGTTTCGTTTCAGGTCGAATGGCCGCCAACATGGCGGCGAAAGCGTTCATAAATGCACGATCGGATCCGGATGACCCTTGACTTACCACGATGTACGGCACGTTTGCGGGAAAGACGTCCCCGTGTCCACCACCGTTTTCCCCATTGCGACCTGCATCATGGTCCTTGTGCTCGGGATAAAAGTAGAGATGGTTCCGCAGGTAATGAAGGGCCAGACGAGTGGCTCCATTTGGTTGCGTAAGGGCAAAGCGCGCTTGGCTACGCCAATTCCGACCGCCGGTTATGGCAGTCGAGGAATTGCCCAATGTTACCCCACTGAAGAGAAAATGCCGCTGAAGTCCATTGTGCAAACCCCGTGCACGAAGAGCTTCTCCGTATTCAATCCGGGTGAGTTGTGGAAATCCCCGAAAATTCATATTGGAGTGATCGCCGTCATGGTTGTCATAGAAATCTCCCCGATTCCCGGCAGCAGTCCCTTCCTCGAACCACTTTCGCAAAAGGTCGCCCACCTTGCCTTGTCCCTTGGCGATCGGTCGCTCTTCCTGTGACCGACCGACCAAACCCAAGAACAATCCGACCTTTGGATCGTAACCCAAGTTGAGCTCATTCAAGACAACTTCTCCATCCTTCTCCGCGGCAGGGATCGGCTTGGGGAACTTCGGCCAAATAGATCCCTCAAAAGGCTCGGCAGCTGCCTTTAGGACACCGGCAAATCTTTTGTCCTTTCGCAAGTTCACTAAGTCGGGATCATTCTCAAGGTGAGCAATGTTGCGAAAACCTAGCTCCACCGCCAATTCGAGGGATTCGAAGGCCTCGTCGGTTCGGTCACGCAGCGCCAATAGACAGGCAAGGTTGTAGCGTGTAGCCGGTGACCTCGGGTTGTGCCTCGTCATCAACCGAAGCAAGGATTCCGCCTTGTCGAATTCCTTGGCTCGCATCAAATGCACAACTTGAGCTTGGCCGGCTACCTGGCTTGCCTGTAACTTCGGGAGGTCGAGAATACTTGATTTTCGGGGTTCGTCGGCGGCGAAAGACCAAGTCGGAAGGATAACCGGAACGAAAAGGAAGCAAGCCCGGGAAAAGCCGAAAACGACTGAACCCAAGGGGCTCACAGCTTCTCTTTGCCCGAAAGGTAACCCATGCGGCGAGAACTTTCGCCGGCCTTTGTCTTGAGCTGTATTTGGGAGAGGTCGAAGGCGTAACCCCTGTAGTCTCGTAGATAAACCACCGTATTGAAAGTCAACAAGACTTCTTGGGGAGAAACGCTTTCGTTGAGAACGCCCACAAGCGTTGGCATAGGGTCGATAGATTTAATGCTCCCGAGAAACTCAGCGGCTCGGACACGAACCATGAGGTTGTCGTCGGAGAGAAGTTTCTTGGCATCCGCGAGCAGAGGCTTGGCCACATCACCAAAAGCGGCAGCAGTGATGCAAGCCCAGTAGCGTACCCATGGGTTTTTCGCCTGCATGGCCTTGGCAAGCGATTGACGAGCGTTGGCGAAGGGAATGAGAGCGAGGTCGGCGATATCCACGAGACGATTGATTTCCTTGGCATGTAGGGTGCCGTAGGCCACACCATCAGCAAGAGCCTTGGCGACCATGTGGCTCTCAGGGTAGAAACTGAGATCGTGAATACCCTTAACCTTTTCAGTCATCCGATCACGCATCTCCTTCAAGACTGTTTGGTTGTCGGGATTCTTCGCAACATCGTTCACCTCGTGAGGATCTTTGGAAAGGTCAAAAAGTTGTTCGGCGGGACGGGCCTCGAAAAACTGGCTTTGGGCAGCATTCAGCTTGCCCGCCTTATGGAGGTTTCTCCATTCGGTAAAGGCTAGCATTCGGTAGCGATAGTTATTTTGAAGACCGTCGGGATAAAAACCTTGATAATTGCGAATGTACTTCCAGTTCCCTTTGCGTAAAGTACGGACGAAGTCGTACTTCTCATCGAAGCGGTCGGCATAGCCGAAAGCCTCGTCGCGAGAGGCCAGTTCCTTCGCAGAAGTTCCTTTGCCGAAGAAGGCCTTCCCGTCCATCTGCTCGGGAACCGTCAAACCGGCGAGGTTGAGAACGGTCGGGCCGAAATCAATGAAACTGACAAATCCATTGGTGCGAGTTCCTCGCGAATGATCCGCCAAATGCTTGAAATTTTCGGGGATGCGAACCACGAGCGGAACATGCAGTCCACTCTCATAGGCATAGCCTTTCCCGCGAGGAAGAACTCCACCGTGATCGCCAAAGTAAAAAATAAAGGTATTCTCCAGCAACCCGTCTTCTTTTAGGTTCTCCACCACCCGCCCCATCTGCTCGTCAACTAGAGTCATACGGTCGAAGTAGCGGGCGTGGGTATAGCGGAAGGTCGGGGTGTCGGGGTGATAGGGATGGAGGGCAACCTTGTTCACGGGCGTCTTCGTCTTTTCGGTCTGCATGAGCTTTGCGGGAAAATGGAGGGAGCTTTCATGACAAACGCCAAAAGACTGCATATAAAAGAAAGGGGTCTCCTCGCCAGGACGCCTACTCCACGCGGACTTTCTTGATGACTCACTACTACTACTACTACTCCTACAC
>JACNJI010000033.1 GCA_014382645.1 Verrucomicrobiota bacterium
CCGGCCGCGTTTTCCTGAGATGAATTAGCCTTTCCTGCCTGTGCTCCCCCAGAGGCGACATCACGAGTGATATTGCCCTTGAAATAGACCCCTGAAACTACCTCCCCATCCTCTTGCGGCGAAGAAAGATAAAATGCTTGAGTGCGTGAGTCAAAAGAAACGAGACCGTTCCCACTTTCAGAGCCTTTGGCTTCAAACTGAGGTATGGCATAGGTCATGCGCTTGACGAGCCTTTGAGTCTCGGTCTCCAACTGTTCCGGAGAAGTGGCGTACCCTTGATCCAGTATGATTTGTTGGGTGTAGTTTTTCGCCTCGGATTCCAAGTCGAACATTTTGCCGTCTGGGGCAAGCCAGTACTCTCGCCGCTCGGATCCAGTAACACTAAGTTTCCAATCTTCTCTATCGACGGAGTAACCGTCAGGAACTTTCTCCCAGATTTTCGAGTCAGTCTCTCCGGGTTTGTGATTCCAATTATCGTCGATTCGAGAACGCCAAACACTACCATCTTTATAGACAAGCTCTCCATCATCGTAATTCGACAATCTCTTCCAGTCGGTGGGAGTCGCCATAACGGCAGTACTTGCTCCAGCAACCTTGGCAGCACCAAGCAAAAGATCTCGATCCCAAGTTCCTGCATACACCTCATCGGAAATTGATTCTTTGTCACCCGGGGTCAGCTCATCGTATATTTTGCCGCCGAATTGATCTATCGCGGCAGCATCCAATTTAGCCTTGATTGCCTCCGGAAAGTAAAAATTGGGATCGAAATCAGTAACAAATTGCCCTGAAACTTGAAAGTCTTGCCCGACACCTGCAACCAAAAGCAAATCACCTTGATCCGAAGTTTCAGCCAATACTTTTATGTTTGGATTTCTCTGACCTGGTGTCTTGCTTCCCCTAACAAATACATCATAGTCGGAAGTGGTTACCTTGGGAACGGCATTCAAAATGCCTTCATCTTGGTTGATGATTGAAGCTAAGGCTGCGGATGCCACATCAGTAGCCAAGCCAGAGACTGAAGCAGTCAGAACGTATTCATGCCCGTTAGCATTTACCAAAAGCTGGTCACCCTGCTTTAACTCAAATTTACCATCGGGATTACTTTTGCCGACATAGTTATCATTGAAGGATATCGTTTTCTGAAAACGTTCGCCCACTTTCACCTCGGATGCAGCGAAATTCGGCTTGGCATCCACCCCTGCAAAAAGAGATTGTTTCCGATGAGTGGCATTAATCCGATTGAGGGCTTCTTCGATAAGTTGATCCACCTCAAAACCATAGGTCTCCATAGCAGGGCCGCTAAGCCCGGAACCTGATACTCTGGCAATCTCCTGACCTCTGACCGCAATTTCCCTCAATTTATCCAAGTTCAAATGACCGGAATTGAGATACTCCGTGGCATATGAGGCATTCCGTTGATACTGAGTAAGAACACTTTTTTCAGTATCCAGTTCAATCAACCTTCCCATGCGCATCCCGTCGTCTTCGGGCAGGGTTATTTTTTGACCACTGGAAACCTGTGCTTCGAGCCTGAGACGCTCTTGATCCATCTCCCGAATCGTTCGGGTTATGTTTTGGGTAGTACTGAGGTTGGAAATTCTCATTGAAGTGAAAGAAAAATGTCGCTAACGGAGAAGTCCCATAACTATCAGTTCGAGCATGCTATCCAAAGTCTTGAGCACGCGAGAAGACGCTTGAAAAGATCGCTGAAAACGCATCAAGTCAGCGACCTCCTCATCCATTGAAACGGAACTGACGGCTTGGCGCTCGTCCAGAAGAAGCCTTTCCACAGCTTTCTGATGCTCAAGGTTGTCACTCACGTCAGCCAAAGAATTTCCTATGGAAGTGTTTAAGGTAGATACTCTTTCAGTGAACTCTCCATTACCCTTCTCAGCTATAGCCAAAGCTATGTCGTTGGCGCCACTACTGGTATCAACCGAAACTTTAATCGTATCAAAAGAAAAGTCTTCATCCACTCGCATGCTTTTCGCTACATTCCAAGCATTCGCAGGAACCGCATCAAAAGAGAAATTATCTCCAAATACAAAAGACTTATCCCCTGCCTCCAAACGAAAGGGAATTTTTTCGTATCCGAGCATCATCATTCTACCGTCATCTTCAGTACCGGGAGTACCATCTCGACCAATATACCCAAGATCGGTTTCCATCGTAACATGCTTCATTCGCTGAGCAGATGCGTAAATCTTAACGAAGTCAGGATTCTCGAGCACTAGAAGTTCGGTGGCGGCATCGCCACGAATAAAAGGTACTGTTCCTTCCAGTTCTTCAGGAAACACCGGTGCAGCATAAGTCACCATGAATGTGTCTTTCTCCGGGTATGGAACGGTCATCTCGACCTCGTCACGGTAGAGGATGAATTCACCTTCTCCTTCAGTTCCCATTAGTCCATACTCTTCCTCCATCACCTTGTTGGTCCCTTGAGAAGGTCGACCTAGAAAAGCATCGAATCCAAAGATATATCCACCTGGCTCGTCATCGGGATTATAAATTTGATTTATTTGGGTAACGAAATCAGTCGACAAACGGTTCAGTTGCTGACGGAAGGTCTCCATCTCATCCATTCTAATATGCTGGTAACCATGGACGGATCCTGATTTAAGAGCAAGCTCTACGCCATCCGCAAAAAGGGCGTCACTAGGAGGGTATCCACCGCCTTGGTTAATGATATTGAAACCAACGATTTCGCCCTTCTGAACGATAGCCTCGGCCAATCCCAAATTCAATTCCACAGCCTTGTCTGACTTAGGATCGAAAGCAGTTTTATTCTTACGACTAAGAATTTCTAAATTGTTTCCACCGGCTACTTGCGGAGCAATCTTCTGCACATACTTGGACCATTGAGTGGAGGTAGGATCGAAAGTTTGCGCTTGAGCAGGTGTTTCGATAAGCAAACTGGTCTTCACGAGA
>JACNJI010000309.1 GCA_014382645.1 Verrucomicrobiota bacterium
GGCAGCTATTCTGGCGGCTTCCTTGAAAGTTTCGACGATGATGGCGGTGTTGGCGCCAGTATCCTCGCGCCACTTCGCCACGCCGAACTCGGCCGAGTCGATGCGGATCACGCCGTAGTTACGGGCTCCGTGTTCGTTGAAGACCTTCGCAATACGGCAAGCCATCTTAACCGCATCGATAAATTTTCCGCGTTGTTCCGCCGTCCCCATGGCGGAATCGCCCACCGTTCCGGGCCAAACGGGAGCCACTAGCGAGCCGATGGCAAAGCCACGTCCGGTGATGCTATCCGCAATTGCCTTCAACTCATCGTCGGAAGCTTCGGGGTTGGTGTGAGGGAGGAAGAGGAAATAATCGATGCCATCGAACTTTTGGCCATCCACATCGGCTCCTGCGGAAAGATCGAGCATCCGTTCGAGACTGATGGGGGGCTCTTGCCCTTCATCGCCTCCCTTGCCCACGAGTCCGGGCCACATGGCATTATGAAGTTTTAGAGATGCGTTGCTCATTCCGATTTCCTTTGTGTGTGAGGGTTAGCTTTAAGGGTGTCAAAAAAGATGAACATACATCACCATCAAAAGGAATGCCTCGGGCAAGAAAAAAAAGCGAATCCCTTGCTTTCTCGGGACTGTCACTCTATAGATTAATGACAATCATGTAATCCCCGTGAACCTCAAGGGGGAGTAAGAACGACCACAGAAGGAGCGACCGATGAAAAAAATTATTCTTTGCCTATTTCTTTACTCTACAGTCTGGACCTCGGCTGAAACCCGGACTTGGACGAGTACGGCAGGCACCACCTTGGAAGCGGAATTAATGGAGTACGCCAACCGCACGGTGGTCCTGAAGACCACCGGCGGAAGGAAACTCAACCTACCGCTAGCCAAGCTTGTGCCCGAAGATCAAGTCCGCATAATGAAGTGGGCCGACGAACAAGAGAAAGTCCAGACCAAGACCGAAAGCGACAGCAACACGGGCACCGAAAAGGATAACAAAGCCACGCTCGAGGGCGGATTGGCCGATCTGCTTCCTGAAAACTTGCTGGATTCGCATGGCAAAGAAGTTTCTCGAGACCAATTGGCGGGCAAAACCGTGGGTTTTTATTTTTCCGCGCACTGGTGCCCGCCTTGCAGAACGTTCACTCCAAATCTCGTTAAATTTCGCGATCAGAACAAAGACGACTTCGAGATCGTCTTTGTCAGCTCCGACAGAAGTCCACAGGCTCAAATGGGCTACATGGAAGAATCGAACATGAAATGGCTTACATTGCCTCACCGAGGCAAGGCGGCAAATAGTCTTGCGGCCAAATACGGCGTAAGCGGCATACCGGCACTGATCATTGTTTCACCTGACGGGGAAACCATCACCAAGAACGGTCGCGGCGACGTATCGGGCAACCCGAAAGGCGCGTTGGCCAAATGGACCAAATCCGGCACCTCCACACCCACCGACACTGCTAATTCAAGCGAGAAGAAAAAGAGGGGGGGATCCGATGCCAAGTGGCTGACCAACCTCGACGATGCTTTGAAGGAAGCGAAGAAAAGCGACAAGACCGTACTCGTAAACTTCACGGGGAGCGATTGGTGCGGATGGTGCATACGCCTTAAAAAGGAAGTTTTCTCTCAAGACGAGTTCAAGGATTGGGCCGAGGAAAACGTTGTTCTTCTGGAGGCCGACTTCCCCCGCAGCAAACCGACTTTAGGCGACGCAAGAGAAATCAAGAAGCGCGTGGGCAGCGACGTTCGCGGTTACCCCACCATTCTGTTTCTCGATGCCGGGGGCAAAGTAAAGGGGAAGAGCGGATACATGAAAGGCGGCCCGGGAAACTGGGTCAAGAACGCCGAACGCTTCACGGGATCCTGAACCCAAGACCTTGAACCGAGCTTGCCACCCTTTTATCATCGCAAGCTTCGGCTTCGCGATAATTGCGAATGCTGCCTTCGCAGTTGGCGAAAATTGGAACCAAGCTTCGATTTGGTTAAAAAAGGGAGACGTGGTCGAGGTTTCCGCCCCGGCGGAAGCTAAACGGGTTCGTCTCGAAATACGTGATAAAGAAACAGGTGAATGGGACGCAGTAAAGACAGGACACCTTCCAGGGTCGCGGGCGGGCAAGATTTACTTGGAGATACCTTTCGACGTGGACCGAAGTCGCGTGCGAGTCAGGTGGAACAATTCCGATCCCCTTCCCTATTCCTTTTACGAAGGTCGTAGCAAATTTGGAGCTAGAGAGGGGGATGCTTCGTCCGCATCCGCTCAATTTCGAACTGCAGAATTAGCCTTTAGCGCAGTGGCAGATAGCGCCGAAGCTTCGGACGACGGCACGGACAACGTGCAGGAGTCCGATGTTTGGCGACTATCGGGAGACAGGCTCTATTTCTTCAATCAAATGCGAGGGTTGCAGGTGGTCGACCTCTCCCAACCCAATGATCCAAAGGTGATCGCCCGACACCGGTTACCCGCATCTGGCGAGCAAATGTACGTCACGGATGACGGAGACTATGCATTTTTGCTGGCCCGCAAAGCCGATCAAGGCTGGCCATATTCGTCGGAAGTAAGGGTGTTGAAACTGGACGGTTCGGAAATTTCCGAAGTGGCACGCCTTGACCTCGATGCCAGTTATAAGGAAAGCCGCATGGTCGGGGACAAGCTCTACGTGCTCTCCGAAAAATGGGAAAAAGACAAGATGGCATGGCAAAACTGGTCCTTCTCCTACAGTACGCGCCTCGCCACTTTCGACCTAAGCGATCCCGACAATCCTCGAAAAATCGATGAGAAAATTCTCGCGGGAGCGCCTCAAGTCATCTCCGCCACAAACAGTAACCTGATGGTCGTGACCCGAGACCCCTCTGATTATTACAACAAGCACCTCGTTCACGTATTCGACCTCACGGGCTTTACGGGCGTCCCCGAACAGGTAACCGAGGTAAAACCCGGTGGTCGCGTACTCGACAAGTTCAAGCTCCGCATCCGCAACGGCATCCTCACCGTCATCTCGCAAGCCTACCGTGAGGAAAGTTGGAGAGCCAGATATTCACTGCTGGAGACTTTCAAGCTCTCAACGGGAAAACGCCTCGGCTCAATGGAACTGGCCGAACGGGAAACTTTGTACGCCACCCGTTTCGACGGCGACTACGCATACGTCGTAACCTTTCTCCGCACCGATCCCCTCTTCATCATCGATCTGACGAAACCAAAGACACCCCGCCTAATATCCGAGCTGATCGTTCCCGGTTGGTCCGAATACATCCAGCCCATGGGCGACCAACTTTTCGCCGTGGGCGTGGAAGAAGGACGGGTAACCGCTTCCCTTTTCGACATTTCCGATAAGGAAAACCCGCGCCTCGCCTATCGGGTGTTCATGGGGAAAGAAGGGGCTTATTCGTGGAGTGAGGCCAACTACGACGAAAAGGCTATCGGACAGTTGCCCTCCCAAAACCTTTTCCTGATTCCCTTTCAATCATGGGAAGAAGGAGGATACGTCAAAAAGGTGCAGATCCTCGAAGTGACGAATACGGGCCTGGTCACAAGAGGCGAAATCACACACCGCTTCCAAGCACGCCGAGCAGCCCCCGATGAAACCGGGATGCACATATTCTCGATTTCGGGAAACGAGCTCCGGGTGACCGATTTCGCCGACCGTGAAAACCCGAAACCCTTGGCCCAAATGCCTCTCGCATGGAAGGTCGACCGTATCCACCTTTCAGGCGAACACCTTCTCCAGATCGAAGACCAAGGCGGATACTATTGGGGCTGGGGAATATCTTCGCAGGATGCAAACGCCACGCTACGCGTAACAAAAACGGCAACTCCCGACGAGCTGATCAGTTCGCTGAACCTCGGCGGGGGCACAATAGCCGGCAGCCTTGTCCATGCGGGGAAGCTTCATCTCGCTCTGGCAAACAACGGGAAGCTAGTGGCCGAGGTCTACGATTTGGAAGCCAACGGTTCCGCAATAAGGTTGGCATCCGCCGAGGTAAAACTGAAGAGCGGAACCTACCGCCCCGAATTGAAGGCCTTCATACTCGATGAAAAAACCGTTTGCTGGGCTACCATCGGCAAAAAGGGTCAAACTTACTTACCTTACGAATACAGGCGATCAAGCATTATGATGGACGACGTCATGTACCCCTATCCGAGCTACGGGTCGGCAACCGTCGAGGCGCACACCTTCACCTTCGAGGAAAACTTGGCGGGATCGACCCTCGTTCACGAAGCCAACGCCAGCATCACTCTCGCGGGCAACGTTCAATGGAGCGAACCCTTCCTGCTGCAGAACCGCATCCTGTACGGGTCCACGGTCACCAATCACCTCTACGATTCCAAGGAGACTTGGCGAGTCGTGAACTCGGACGTAAACTCCAGTCTCCACGGATTCGACCTAACTGAGCCGAAGAGCCCCAAGATCCTCGCCACGGCGTCACTGCCCGGTCTACTGGCAGGTGTACACCAACTGGAAGAAGGCTCGCAAGAAGCCTACCTTTTCGCGGAAAGCAAGGATACCTCCATCGGTATTTACCGCCCCATGCCCATCAACCTCGATGACGACTCCGGCGAAAACAAAATCATCCCCGAAACCGAGCGTTATGGTCGCTCCTTGACTGCTTGCGCCTACGACGGCACCCTCGCCTACTACCTCGATGAACTCGACCTTTCCGGCACCTCGGGCCCGCTCGCCGTTGCAAAAGGCAATGTCTTTGTCGGTCTGTCGAACTCGCAGTCCCCGGGAGTCGATGGATACCGAATAGACGAGTCGGGCCTCTTTGCCAAGACATCCGGCCTTTTCAAAGGTGAAAACCTAACGGCACTGGCAACCGACGGCTCCTACCTCATCGGCCGAACAACCAACGGCGTCCGAGTCGCCGACGTCAACCAAATCGACTCCCCGTACGAGTGGCCCAATGCTATGCTATCGGGAAACCTCTACCCGACCATCGGGCATTTCGTCTCGTCCCCCGACGGCATTCGCATACCCGTGGGAAACTACGGGGTCGAATACCTGCCCATTCCCCCATCCACGGAACGACGAACCCTTAAAGCCCGCCGTTCGGGCACGGTCGAAGACTGGACGGTTCTGGACGAATCCCTATTCCGGGTATTCAAGGCGGACGAGGTTCCCGTCTCGCTCGCCCACGCCTCCTCGCCCGGTTGGAAATTTCGACCGGCCTCAGCCCTCGACCAAAATGCCACCTCGCTGGAAGCCCATTGGAAAAGCCTGCCGTGGTTTGGTTTTTTCCACGCCCGGAGTTACCCGTGGATCTACCATGCCCGCCTTGGCTGGACCTATGTTTCCGAAGGCGAAGAAAACGCGCTCTGGATCTGGCGAGCAAAGAGCGGTTGGCTCTGGACACGACCCGATCTCTACCCCCACCTTTATCATCACGCGACCACCGCCTGGACCTACCTCGACCTTCAAGCGGCCTCCGACACCGTCCGCCTCTACGATCGCTCCGCCCAGGACTGGAGAACCGAATAGGTCTTTCAACTTTCCCAAGGCAGGTCGGGGTTTTGGAAGTAGCCCGACAGAGCCACTTTCGGCCAATCGACGATCCCGAGATCGAGATCCCTGAAAATAACGTCGATGCCGAACCAGTCACGGGGAGGCAATTGATTGACTGCAAGTTCCTGCCACCCACCGGTAGCCCGCAAATGGGCTTCCACAAGAAAAGGCTCGGCTTCTCCCGGAGACCAGCCAAGTCGCACGCGCACCGGTTCGCCGTGCGTCTTGCATAGACGCTTGGCAAGTTGGCGGGCTCGCAGTGGACCTACCCGATCTATCTTGTGCGGATCCTTCCCGCAGAGGGCTCCTCCGCCAATCGGGACCGCCGGACCATAATGGTCCACCACCAGTTTCCTGCCGCTCAGGCCATTGTCGCCCTGGGGCCCGCCTTGGCAAAAGTCACCCGCGCCGTTGAGATAAAACTTCTCGATCCCAAAGGTGGAGGATAGCCCAGTCAGTTCGGACTGTTTCTCGAGTGCGCTCAAGGTGTCTGCGAGAAAGGGAAACCGTTTCCGGTACTGCAGTTCGTAATCGATTCCCTTGCGGTGTTGGAGACTGACCGTGAGACGTTCCCATTCCCAGCTCGTCGACGAACAAGCCCCTACCCGTCGTAGAATCGGCAAAACCTTGAGGTCGGGCCCGAAGTCATGGACCCTACGCGAGCGCCAAGCCTCCAGGCAGCTCCCGATTCGATTGGCGAGCCAATCAGCAGCGGGCAGGTAATTGGTCTCGGGCGAGTCCTCGGCAAATCCGAGGACAATGTTCTGGTCGTCGGACAGGGAGCGAATTTCATCCTCTTCCTCGGACAAGGTCTCTATACAGGTTGAAATCTTAACCTTGAGGACTTCCGGTCCGGGTCCCCAGTGCGCTCCATACCGCGCATCCCGGCCTATGGCCTTGTACCACCGTGGCGATCCCCTCGCCCGGTTGGTAACCCGCACTGAACGGGTTTCTACGGATGCTTGCTTTCGGAGCGCTTAACTACATGCCCTTAAACCTATGAATGATAATCTCGATCGCAACCCGTGAGCGTGTCATAATTTCCTTAAAGCTTTCAACGTTGTCTTATCCAAGCTTTCCAAGCATAAGACTCTGCTATGCATTCGAGCCCCAAAACAGCAATGAAGGTCGCCCGCGAGGACAATCTCGTGGTGGCGTTGCGAGACTTGCATTCGGGCGAGATCGTCGAGGTGGAAGGGGAAACCTACGAGTTGCCCGACAATGTTTCCGCCAAGCATAAGTTTGCCGACAAGGATTTTGAAAAGGGTGACCTCGCCACCATGTACGGGGTGGTTGTTGGGGAGACCACCCAAGCCGTTCCACGCGGTGGCCCCCTCACCACCGAGAACCTCGCCCATCGCTCGGCGGAATATGGCGAACAGACTGAGGAAATATCGTGGAACGCCCCCGACGTCTCTCGCTGGAAGGACGTAACCTTTAATGGATTCCACCGCAGCGATGGCTCCGTCGGCACCGCCAACCACTGGCTGGTCATCCCCATGGTCTTCTGCGAAAACGGGAATGTTGAGCTTCTGCGAGAGGCCATGCTTCGAGCACTGGGCTACGAGCGACGCGGTCACTATCAGACATTTGCCCAGGAGCTCGCCGAAACATGCCGAACGGGTGGCGATCTTTCGCGCGTCAGCCTGCCCGAGGAGGGAGAAATTCGACCTTCCCCCATTTTCCCCAACGTCGATGGAGTGAAATTCCTCGTCCACGGCCTTGGTTGTGGAGAGACCCGCGGGATATCTAACGAGCTATGCGGCTTGTTGGCGGGATACGCGAACCACCCGAACGTGGCCGGCGTCACCATATTGAGCCTTGGCTGTCAACACGCTCAGGTTTCCATTCTGGAGGAGGAAATAGCCAAGAGAAACCCGAGTTTCGACAAACCCCTTCTAGTATACGAACAACAAAAACATCCCTCCGAGCGCGATATGCTCGAACGGGCCATACGCGAAACGTTCGAAGGTCTCCGCAAGGCCAATGAGTGTGAACGTCTACCTGCCTCTCTCTCCAAGCTTACCCTAGGCATGGAGTGCGGGGCATCCGACGGGTTTTCGGGCATTTCCGCGAACCCCACCCTCGGCCGAGTCGCCGACCTGACCGTTGCTCTGGGTGGTCGCGTAATCCTTTCCGAATTTCCTGAGCTTTGCGGAGTTGAACAGGAGTTGGTGAACCGTTGCGCGGAACCGGCCATAG
Source organism: Verrucomicrobiota bacterium (assembly GCA_014382645.1). Classification (GTDB taxonomy): domain Bacteria; phylum Verrucomicrobiota; class Verrucomicrobiia; order Opitutales; family Seribacteraceae. Next base: position 7,698 of record JACNJI010000309.1, read on the forward strand.
GTCGACGCTTCATCGACATCATGAGAAACTACGAAGACCGGGCAAAGGAAGCCGGATCCGGTTTTCACATGAACCCCTCACCGGGCAACGTAAAAGACGGCTTGATCACCGACGCCATAAAGTCGGCGGGGGCTGCTCGAAAAGGCGGCACTTCACCGGTGGTCGATGCCCTAGACTATCCCGGTTGGGTTTCCAAGCCCGGCCTTTCCTTGCTCTGTACCGCCGGAAACGACGTGGAGTCGACCACCGCAATGGCGGGGGCGGGGGCCAACCTCATGCTCTTCTCCACGGGGCTCGGCACGCCCACGGGAAACCCCGTAGCCCCGGTCGTCAAAGTGTCCACCAATAGCAAGCTCGCGGAATCCTTCGTAGAATACATAGACTTTGACACTGGCCCTATCATCCGAGGGGAAAGCACGGTCGAGGAAAAGGGGGATGAACTGTTCGAATCCGTCATCGCCTATGCAAGCGGAGAAAAAATGACCAAGGCCGTACGCCAGGGACGAGACGACTTTCTACCTTGGAAGCGAGGAATGTCTCTGTAGATTTAGAAAACATGAGCTCAATATCTCTCAAAGACAAAGTTGCCGTAGTGACCGGAGGCGGCAAAGGAATCGGTCAAGCCATAGCCAAAAGGTTTGCCTCTAGCGGGGCAGCCGTAGCGATCTGGGAACTGGATGAAAAAGCAGGCAACGAAACCGTCGCCGCCATTTGCGATGACGGCGGGACAGCGCAAGCGTTTTCCTGCGACGTGTCAGACCCGGAGAGCGTGCAGAACGCCTCCGAGGAGACGATCGAACAACTCGGGCAAGTCTCGATACTTGTCAACAACGCCGGCATCGCTCACATAGGAACGGCCGAGACAACGAGTGAGGAAGACTTCGACCGCATTCTCAAAATAAACGCCAAGGGCGTATACAACTGCCTACATCACGTTCTCCCCGGCATGGTCGAGGCAAAGTCAGGCGTCGTGCTCAATCTCGCGTCCATTGCCTCGCGTCTAGGAATCTCCGAACGGTTCGCCTACTCCGCCAGCAAGGGAGCCGTTCTGGCAATGACCCTGAGCGTGGCCAAGGATTACGTCGACAAGGGAATCCGCTGCAATTGCTTGTGCCCGGGGCGCGTCCAAACGCCATTTGTCGACGGATACCTGAAAGAGGATTAGCCCGACGAGGAGAAACGAGCCGGGATGTTCCGGAAACTTTCCGAGTATCAGCCCATGGGGCGCATGGGGCAACCCGAGGAAATTGCCGCGCTCGCCACTTTCCTCTGCTCCGATGAGGCTGCATTCATCACTGGTTCCGCCTACGACGTTGATGGTGGCACGATGCTGCTTCGCTGATCAATTTACGCCGATAGCAACCCTTCAACAACAACTACAAGCAAAGCATGAAATTAATTCGAAAAGGGGAACCGGGAGAAGAATCACCCGGGCTCATCCTGCCCGACGGTCGCGAGGTCGACGCCTCCGCATTCGACGAAGACTACGACGAAATATTCCTGGAGACCGACGGTCTCGAACGCCTCGCGGAATGGGCAAGCGAACACGCCGATTCATCTCCTCCCTTTCCTGACGGCGAGCGCTATGGCCCACCTATCAATCGCCCGAGCAAGATTGTCTGCATCGGTTTGAACTTCGCCGACCATGCCGCCGAATCAGGCATGGAACTGCCCGCCGAACCTGTCATCTTCTTCAAAGCCTCCTCCGCTTTTTGTGGTCCGAACGACGACTTGATAATTCCTCGCGGGGGAGACAAGACCGACTGGGAAGTCGAACTCGCCTTCGTAATAGGCAAGCGGGCAAGCTACGTCGACGAAACAGAAGCTCTCGACCACCTCGCCGGCTACGCCCTCCACAACGACTACAGTGAACGAGGCTTCCAACTGGATCGCTGCGGCCAATGGGTAAAGGGGAAAAGCTGCGATTCCTTTGCTCCCTTGGGGCCCTTCCTCGCCACGCCCGACGAGATCGGCGACGTAAACAACCTCCGCATGTGGCTCACGGTGAATGGAGAGAACAAACAAGAAAGCAACACCTCGAATCTTCACTTCAAGATTCCCTTTCTAATAAGTTATCTCAGCCAGTTCATGACTCTCCTTCCGGGAGACGTGATCTCGACGGGGACCCCTCCGGGAGTGGGTCTCGGCTTGGACCCTCCACAATACCTGAAACCCGGCGACGTGGTGGAACTGGGCATAGAAGGTCTCGGCACGTCTAGCCAAACTGCAGTCGCAGCTAAATGAATCTGGAACTAGAAGGCAAGGTGGTGCTCGTCACGGGCGGGGCAAAAGGCATCGGCGAAGCGATTGTTCGTTCCTTTGCGAACGAAGGCGCGGTCGTCTCCATCGTCGACCGCAACCCCGACGTCGCCGAACAGCTTATTCAAGACATTGAGTCCTCGGGAGGGAAAGCCTTCTGCATTCCCACCGAGCTCACGGACGAGGAGGCATGCCGCAACGCCGTCGAACAAACCATCGGCCTAGGCGGAAGTCTCGACGTACTCGTGCACAATGCGGGAGTGAACGACGGTGTGGGTATCGACTCCTCTCCAAGCGATTTTCTGAGCTCCATTCAAAAGAGCCTTTTTCACGTCTTCGCCCTCACCCACTTCGCCCTGGACAAGCTTGTCGAATCGAAGGGAAACGTAATTAACATCGGCTCCAAGGTAGCCGTCACGGGACAAGGAGGAACATCCGGCTACGCCGCTTGCAAGGGCGCCATGAACGCCCTCACCCGGGAATGGGCTCTTGACCTCGCCGATCGCGGCGTACGCGTCAACGCCGTGATTCCAGCCGAGGTCATGACTCCCATGTACAGACGCTGGCTGGACTCTCTCGACAACCCCGAAAAAACCTTGGCATCCATCGAGGAAAACATCCCGCTAGGCAAACGGATGACCACGGACGCGGAAATCGCGGATGCGGTAGTCTTTCTGGCATCCGCTCGATCGTCTCATACCACGGGCCAAATATTCTACCCCGATGGCGGTTACGTTCACTTCGACCGTGCCTACGGAAAAATAAAACTCGACTGAAACCATTCGTGAAGTCCGACGTCTGCATTATCGGCGGTGGGATCGTTGGCTTGGCCACGGCTTACCGCCTTTCCGAAAGCCACCCGGACAAACGAATCGTCGTTCTGGAAAAGGAGGCCCGCGTGGCCGAGCACCAGACGGGTCACAACTCGGGAGTCCTGCATTCCGGCATTTACTACAAACCCGGCTCTCTCAAGGCGATCAATTGTCGCGCAGGAAAAGTCGCCATGGAATCCTTTTGCGAAAAGGAAAACATCGACCACGATATCTGCGGAAAAGTAATCGTGGCCCTCGACGACGAGGAAGTTCCCCGCATGCAAAAGATCTACGAACGTGGACAAGCCAACGGAATTAGCTGTGAACTAATCTCGAAGGAACGACTCGCGGAGCTCGAACCCCACTCCGCCGGCGTCGCAGCCATTCACGTGCCCGAGTGCGGAATCGTGAATTATCGACAGGTATGCGAACGGTTAGCCCGTCGCGTCGATGAAAAAGACGGCAACCAAGTCATCAACGATGCCAAGGTTACCCGGATCAGCAAAACAACGGACGGCCAGGTCGTCCATTCGACACAAGGAGAAATCGAAACCGCATTCATCGTCAATTGCACGGGCCTTCACTCCGACCGGGTGACCTCCTTGGGCGGAGAAACCCCACCCGCCAAGATCATTCCCTTCAAGGGCGAATACTACGAGTTAAAGAAGGAAGCCAGCCACCTCTGTCGCAACCTCATCTACCCGGTGCCCGACCCTCAGTTTCCTTTTCTCGGCGTCCACTTCACCCGGATGATCGACAACTCAGTCGAATGCGGTCCCAACGCCGTTCTCGCCTTTGGTCGCGAAGCCTACGGCAAGCTCGACCTCAACCTGCGGGACCTCCTCGAATCCCTGTTCTACCGTGGTTTCCAAAAAATGGCATGGAAACACTGGAAAATGGGCCTCGGTGAAATGTGGCGCTCCTACAACAAGGCGGCCTTCGTCAAAGCGCTGCGTCGACTCATTCCCGAGATCAACGCCAATCATCTGAAATCCGTACCTGCGGGAATTCGGGCCCAAGCGGTGACCCCCGACGGCGGACTCGTCGACGACTTTCTCATTCAGGAAACGGATCGAATCGTAAACGTATGCAACGCCCCGTCTCCCGCCGCCACCGCATCACTCAACATAGGTAAGCACATCGTCGAAAAACTTGGGGAGAGATTCTAGCCCAGTCGGAACGGATCCGGAAAAATCGGCCCCGGATCAGGGCGAAAGCTTCAGAGGATAACCCGTCTTGGCGGGATCCCGACGGAATATGGGACCCACCTCGACCTCGACCTTGCCCCCCCCCCCACGCCCCCTTGCGCACGCTGGACTTCCCGCGGTTCCGCTCGAAGGATGATACGCTCGAGCACTGGCAAGCTTTGGCTTTTTCCCGTTAAGGAGTGGGTAACCAAAAGTAACTTTCACCTTGGGGATACCTGACCTAGGAATCTTGGTGGTCGCATACACCTCGACAAAAGCCGAATGATTTCCCCAAAAGGAAAAGTTCGTACCCTCGAAAAGAAGTCCTCCCACGTCGAAAGTCTTTCCCGTGTCCTTGGAGCGTACTGTGCAATCGAACCAAGTGGAATCCCCCTTCGCGGAACCCTTCTTTATGGAGAATACGAAAGTGCCCTTGCCCCACTTGAAAGGCCGTCGAACGCTGCAAAAGGAACCCTCGTAACCTGCGCTCTCGCAAAGCCCACCATCCACCTTCCGCACGTGATCCAAACCGATCGGGGTCCGCTTGTCACGCGACCAGCGAGAAAAGATGCCACCCATCCCGGGATGCACGCGAGTTCTCTTCTTCCCCGAGACCCACCCATTAACGTTGGTCTGGATGCCTCCGTAGAAATCCAGACCATTTATCCGGGCAAGGCCCACCGGAGCCACGTACAGGTTGTAGGTGTCGGGCACGTCGCGATCGATGGACACCTCGACCTCGAGGCTCTCGAAGTTTTCCACGGGCTTTTCGAATTTCCACCATACGTCGGCCAAGTGCCATGGTCTGGGCGGCAACTTCACGCCAAGTTCGGACGCCATTTTCTCAGGGGATGGCTGCTCCGGCGAAAGTTTCACTTCTCCAGACAACGGAGAAAAAAAGAACAAGGACAAAAGGAATGAACGCAATATCATGAAATCAATAGTAGATCAGCGTACGGTTTTGCCCATCCTAAAACCCTACCACAAAAGAGATTTTCAAGAAAACCTTGAGCCAACTGTGCATTTCTCACCACGAACAACAAAGGATTTGCCAAAAATCTCATCCGTCGGCAAGGTGTCGAACATTCTGCTCCCACTTTGCCCGGATGGCGGAATTGGTAGACGCGCCGGATTCAAAATCCGGTTCCCGCAAGGGAGTGAGGGTTCGATCCCCTCTCCGGGCACCATCTCGTTTTAAAATACACTTTGAAGTCTTAAGCAGACTTAAAGCTTTGTACGACAAAGAGAATCACTTTGGGGTCGATCTTTTCTGTTTTTCGGGGAAATAGATGCGGCTCATTTCGCGGAGAATTTCTTCCAGGCGTTCGTAGTATTCCTCGTCCTTGAGCTTTGTCTTGCGGGCTAACTCGAGCTCGAGGGCATCGCGCTCGGCCCGTTGCATTAAAATTCACAGTCAAGCGACCATTTGAAAATTCCAGTCCTCGTCGGCGAAAATACGGTTCTTGATTCTTGCCCAGTTGAAGGGTTTCCCCTCTTGGAGTTTGATTCCCGGGCTTGATCCGGATCGGTTCTGGTCGTCGAACTTCTGGTAGGTGGTTATGCAAAACGCACCTCGAACCAGCACCTGTACGCTTTCGGCCCAAGACAGGTCGATTCCCCGGACTTTCCACTTTCTTATTATACCCGGGCTAAGCCAGAAGCAGGTTGCCTCTCTGTCTTTTTCCTTTCTTCCGAACTCAATGGCGGCATTCATGGCCGATAGGCAAATGCCTCGTTCCTTCATGCGTTTCTTTGCGTGTTCGCTTATGATGGCATATCTTCTGCGGAGCCTTTTCCCATGGAGGAAGGACGAGCTTCTTTTTCTCTTGAAGATCTTTCTCAGGCAAACGGTCAATTTACCTTCGTTGCTCGTTTGCTTCTCTTCGAAGGGTGGTTTGTTTGTTTTTGTTGTTTTCATATCAACTAAAAGGAAACCGAATTATCGCTTTTCAAAAATCGACAGGTTCGTCCCTCCTGTCCTTTATAAATCATTTGACTTTCCAACCGATTTATTGGGTGATCTGCCCCTCCTCCTGCTTGAAACCCCAATGAGTCCCCACGAATACACCTACGGAGAACTAAGAAGCCTTTTCGATAAAGGTGCCTTGGAGGAACTGTTCAAATGGGTATGTGAAATTGGACATGAAAAGGGAATTGAACAAAAATGGACAGCGGAATGGATTAAGTACAATTCCAATGAGAAAGACCACGACGCTCCGGCAAAAGCGCTTTCGGATATCGCTGACTGGTTCCTAGGAAAAGAGACTGAGGATAAATGCGAAGGATTTTGGAAACAAGCCTTCGGTAAAACGACCAATCTCGAGCAGTTGGAAAAAAAAATCCATTGGAAGGTCCGTGAGATTTTCAGGTCTACTTATCTAAGTGGGGGTATGCACAAAAACGAAAGCTCTCGTCTCGTTCGGATGTGCCGTGAACAGATGCAGGCGGATGACAAATGCTTCCGGAGGGAATCCTTTAAAGAAAGAGACTATTACGGGTTGCTTTCTTGGCCTGGAATTGGTGAGAAGCCAACTTTGATGGTTGGTGAACCCCCTGATTTGCCAAAAAGAAATTATGTTCGGGCAAATGTCGTCGACGGGGGGAAAAGAACGTCGCCTTTTCGGGATGAAGATGTTCGCGAAGCTTGTCAAAAAGCTTTGCAGCACCTTGATGCATACTGTCTTGTCGTGCAATTGAAGGAAGCTTTGGTGAAGAACGGGTGGTTTGTCGTTCACCGTAGTTTAATGGTAGATG